>WIAF01000002.1:300000-511577 GCA_014055465.1 Nitrospira sp. CR1.1 | reverse complement strand
GTGGTGGTGGAGCCTCAGGTGGGGCGGGGGGCGGTGCGGGTGGTACGAGCCCCAGCGGAGGCGCTGCTCCGAGTAGCAGCGCGGCACCGCCTCCTTCCGGTGCAGGAGGAGGCGGTTCTTCCAGCCCGGCCTCCAAGAAATCATCGCCCACCAGCTTCTGGTTCGAGCCCGACAGTGCGTATGCCGCGGCGCCGCTCAGCACCGGACGTCCAACTCAACCGCGCAAGGATCGCTTTCTCCATCCGATCAATTCCGACTATGACCTGTACAGTGTGGGGAAAGATGGTGAGACCGTCATTCCTCTCACGGCCAGGCCAAGTCACGACGACGTGATCCGCGCGAACGACGGCAGCTTCGTCGGGCTGGCCGTCGAGTTTTAACGAGACGAAGGTATCGTGCAGATCGAATATTCCTTCCTCCGCAGCCGTGTCGCCCGCCGCGTGTTTTGGCTCTTTCTTCTCTGTGCCTTGTTACCTGTCGGTGCGTTGAGTCTGGTATCGCTCAGCGACGTGACTAGCCAGCTCACGCAGCAGGCGGAGCGCCGTGTGCGACAGGAAAGCAAGGCCATGGGCATGGCCATCTACCAACGGTTCTTACTCCTCGAAGCGGAACTGCTTTCGGCCATCGCACAACAGCGAGCGGGTGTGGCGACGCAGTCCGGGGAGGTGTCCCCACCGGTGTTGGCGCGCCTTCCGGGATTTGCCGGAATGGCCTCCGTGTCCGAGACTGGTGAAACCTCTCTGTTTTTCGGTGAGCTACAGGGAGTCCAGGCCTTGGCCCAGCGACAGCGGGCGCTGCTTCGTCAGGACAAGACGTTGCTCACGGTCGAGCCGAATGGCCTGGAAGGGGCCAGGATTTTTCTCTCGCGACTCTCGGAACTTGACGGGCGCGTGGTGGTGGCGGAAATCAGTCACGAAAATTTGTGGGACTTGGGCGGGAGTATGACCTTGCCCGACGATACCTCGATGTGTGTCTTTGGCCACGATCGCAATGTCCTGTTTTGCAGTCATGCGGTATCGGCGACGTTGATGCAACAGTGGGCGGCGCAGGGAAGCGGTCGTGCGGGGCTGTTCGAGTGGCGAGACGAGCAGGACGTGTATCTGGCCAGTTCCTGGGCGATTCCACTGCGATTTCAATTTTTATCGGCGCCTTGGACGGTGATGCTCAGCAAGCCCAGGAGTTCGGTGTTGGCGCCGCTGGCGAGTTTCCACTATCGGTTTCTTCTGATCGTCGTGATCGCGTTGCTCGCCGTGGCCCTGCTCAGCGTGACCCAGATCCGGAAGACAATGGTGCCGCTTGAGCAGTTGAGGGAGGGCACCAGGCGCGTCGCGGCGCGAAATTTCTCGCAGCCGGTTCAAGTCCGGAGCGGCGATGAGTTCGAGGAGCTGGCCTCATCGTTCAACGCCATGGCGGGGCGATTGCACCAGCAATTCACCCAGCTAGCCACCATCCATGAAATCGGTCGTTCGGTGCTGTCCGTGCTTGATCCCAGCCGCATCGTGGATACTGTCCTGGCGCGCTTGCGTGAAGTCTCGCCGTGCGAGGGGATCGCGATCCTGCTCATCGATCCGGCAGATGCTGCCCGTGGCTGGCTCTATGCGCGGGTCGGATCGTCCGGTGCGGAGACCAGCATGACGGGGGTTGCGGTGAGCGGGCAGGAACGCGCAATGCTCGTGGCGCACCAGGGCAGCGCGGCAGTAAGCGGTCTGGTGGCGGGCGGGGTGTTCGGGCCTCTCTGCGGGGCCGGCGCGGAGTCGCTGTTGGTTCTGCCGTTGTTCCGGGGGCGGGACCTGCTGGGCGGGATTGCGTTGAGTTACCGGCGCGCTCCCGGCATGGATGACGAGCGCCTGGCGCAATTGCGCCAATTGGCCGATCAGGTGGCGGTGGCATTGAGCAACGCTTCGGATCTGGCGGAGCGGAAGCGGGCGGAGACGTCGCTGCGTGAGAGCCACGCCCGGCTGGAGCAAACCATGACCGACCTGCAGACCGCGCAACAGCAGATGGTGCAACAGGAGCGGCTCCGCGCGTTAGGTCAAATGGCCAGCGGCATTGCCCACGATTTCAACAATACGCTGTCGCCCATTATGGGCTTCAGCGAACTGTTGCTCATTGCCCCGCAGATGTCCGCCGATCCGGCGCAACTGAAGGAATATCTGCAGACCATCAATATGGCGGCCAAGGATGCGGCGAAGGTCGTGAGCCGTCTGCGTGAGTTCTATCGTCCCCGCCTCGATGCGGACCTGGCCGGCATTGTGGATCTGAACCGGTTGGTCGAGCAGAGTGTGAAGCTCAGCCAGCCGAAATGGAAGGATCAGGCCTTGTCCAATGGAGTGGCCATCGAGATCAAAACGGAATTGGATTCGGTGTCGCCGGTGGCCGGCCACGAATCGGAGTTGCGCGAGGTGCTGACGAATCTGGTCTTTAACGCCGTCGATGCCATGCCGAAGAGCGGCTCGATCACGTTGCGGACCAAGGCGGACGGCGACCATGTGCGACTGGAAGTCAGCGATACCGGCACAGGCATGACCGAAGACGTGCGCCAGCGTTGTCTCGAACCATTTTTTTCGACAAAAGGAGAAAAGGGATCCGGGCTCGGGTTGGCGATGGTGTATGGCATTATCAAGCGGTTGCGGGGCACCATCGACATCACCAGCGCCGTCGGGGTTGGCACGACCTTCAGCATCCGATTGCCGATTCAGGCGGGGCAGGAGGTGAGCCACAAGCAAGAGAGCAACAGCCTGGATGGCGTGCGGCTGCAGATATTGGTGGTCGACGACGATCCGCTGGTGGGGCGTGTCACCGGAGAGTATCTGCGGGTGGCGGGCCATCAGGTGGAAGTGGTCACCAGCGCGGCCGAGGCTGTGAAACGATTCAACCCTGAGCGGGTGCATCTGGTCGTGACCGATCACGGCATGCCGGACATGACCGGCCGGCAATTGGCCGAGGTGATCAAACGGGTGTCGCCCGAGACCCCGGTGGTACTCCTGACCGGCGGCGACGAGATTGAAGTGAAGGAAGTCGCTTCGGCGGCCGTGGATGCCGAACTCTGCAAGCCGCTGACCATGGCGGCCCTCCAGCGGACACTGTCGACCTTGACGTTTCCAGGTGCCCTTTTTGCGGAGAGCGGAAAAGAAATTGGTGATGCGGCCTGAGGGTGGTAGGCTCAACGGAACACATATACGGGCGAAGGAGTGGTGAGAGCGTGATGCAGGACCTTGATCTGACGACTATCAAGATTCTTCTGGTTGACGACGAAGCCCATTGCACCAAATTGATGGAAGCGGTGCTGAAGCAGGCCGGGTATAGCCGCATCGTGATGACCAACGATTCCCGGCAGGCCGTCTCCTTGTATCAAGAGGGCAAGCCGGATCTGGTGGCCCTGGATATGCGTATGCCTCACATGGACGGTTGTGAGGTCATGCGGCAATTGAGGCAGCTCATCCCTGCCGAAGACTATGTGCCGATTCTGATCATCACGGGTGAGTTGGACGCGCCGACGAAACACAAAGCCTTGGCCGAAGGCGCCAACGACTTCATCAACAAGCCTGTGGACGCGACGGAAGTGGTGTTGCGGATCAAGAACCAATTGGAGACCCGGCGGCTACATCGACAGATCCGGATGCATAATGAACATCTGGAGGCCCAGGTCCGGTTGCGCACCAGAGTTGTGGAGCAGACGCAGCTGGATCTGCTCAATCGATTAGTCCTGGCGTCCGAATACCGGTACGATGCGAAGGGCGCCCATGCCTGGCGTGTGGGCCGTGTGGCCATGTTGCTGGCAGACATGAAGGGGTTGCCGCCGGATCAGGTAGACATGATCAAGAAAACCGCTCCACTTCATGATGTGGGCAAGATCGGCCTGCTCGACTCCATTGTTATGAAGGAAGGCGCCTATACTGCGGTTGAGCGGGAAGCGATGAAGACGCACACCAAGATTGGATCGAAGCTTCTGGCCGATAGCCAGGCGCCGCTCTTGATGATGGCGCGCGAGATTGCGTTGACGCACCATGAACGGTGGGACGGCGCCGGATATCATCGGCTGAAGGAGGTGCAAACTCCCCTGTCCGGGCGGATCGTCGCGCTCGCGGATGCGTTTGATATCATGACCCATGCCTGTTCGTATAAAGCCACATTGCCTCTTGCGCAGGCGAGGGCAGAGATCGAGCGGAATGCCGGAACCCAGTTTGATCCCGAGTTGAGCGCCCTCTTTCTCAAGCTCATCGATCGCGAAGGAGAGAATCTGCTGGCCGATGCGACGGCTCAGCAGTTGTTTGCGTAATCTCCGTTTCCCCCCCGACGCACCGGCCTGCCCGATCGGGCGCAATCGCAGTCACCGCACTCAATTCATCCTCGAGCGAAACGGTACTATGAAGTGGCGAGTCCCGATGTTGAGACCGCTCCGTCGTTGGACGCACGGCCAGATGGGCGTGTGCCGGTAAGGATGCTGCCTTGATGGCCATGCGAGTCAGACGGTGGACGCTGCGTGGCGCGGGCTATTTCCTGAGCGGGCTCCTGGTTGTGCTGGCCGGTTGGGGATTGTGGTGGGAGCCGGCCTCCCTGTCTACGCGGGAATATGAGCTCGCGCTCCCTGGATGGCCCGCCTCTGCCCGCGACCTTCGTATTGCGGTGTTGGCTGATTTGCATACCGGCTCTCCGCATAACGATCTGGAGAAATTGCAGGACATAGTGCAGGCAGCCAATCGCGCTCAGCCGGACCTTGTCCTGCTGGCGGGGGATTTCGTGATCCATGGCGTGGTCGGCGGGCATTTTATCGAACCCGAAGCGAGTGCCAGGGTCCTTCGATCACTGCAGGCGCCGCTCGGCGTGTATGCGGTCTTAGGCAATCATGATTGGTGGTTTGACGGTACCCGCGTACGGAAGGCGCTAGAGGCCGAGGGGATTCCGGTTCTGGAGGATCGCGCCATTCCTCTCATGTTCCATCACACGTCGATCTGGTTAGCCGGTGTGAGTGATTTCTGGGAAGCGGCACATGATGTGCGCCGTGCGTTGAGCGGTGTGGATGAGACGAGTCCGGTGATCGTCGTGACGCATAATCCGGATGTGTTTCCCGAGATCCCGGGCCGGGTGACTCTCACCATCGCCGGGCATACCCATGGCGGGCAGGTTGCGGTGCCCGGATGGGGACGGCCTGTCGTGCCGTCACAATTCGGTGAACGGTATGCCATTGGGCATATCGTGGAAGGGGGGCGGCATTTATTTGTGAGCACGGGCATCGGCACCAGTATCCTGCCCGTTCGCTTTCGAGTCCCTCCCGAGATATCGATTATGACCATCCGCTCTACGCTCACTCCTAATCAGTCCTCCTCGTGATTGACGCCTCCTTCATTCTGGTGTTACAAAAAAATATTTGGTAGCACGATGGAGAAGGCGTCATGGACACACTCGCGCGATTCGGGATCTCACTTGACCGGCATCTACTCCATGATTTTGATCGTTTGATCGAGCGGCGGAAATACACCAATCGCTCTGAGGCTATCCGCGACCTGATTCGGGATAGCCTGGTCAGTCAGGAATGGAACGAGAACAAGGAAACGGTGGCGACGATCACCTTCGTCTATGACCATCATGTGCCGGATCTCGCCAGAAAGCTCACTCGCATTCAGCATGAGTTTCAGGGCCGCATTATGGCCGGGATGCATGTGCATCTGGACCATGACCATTGCCTCGAGGTCCTCGTGGCACGGGGCAAAGGGGGCGCCATCCGCAGGATCGCCGACGCCTTGCTCAGCGTCAAAGGCGTGAAACACGGCAAGCTCACGATGACGACGACCGGTACAGGGCTGCGGTGAGCCGCCGGTGACGCGTGCGTGTCGCTGCTTCGTGATTGCGCTCGGTGTGATCCTCTGGACTGCGCCGGTGGCCGCCCATGATCCGGATGCCGTCGATCTCGAGGTGCCGGAAGTCGAAGTCTCCACCGATCGCCCCGTGGCGGCGTCCTCCCAACAATTCATTCCCGACAAGGAATTTCTCATGCAGCCGCAGGGGCGACCGGCCCAGGTGTTGCGGCTGATCCCCGGATTCATTGCGGTGGAACATTCTGGCGGAGCCGGAAAGGCCGATCAGTATTTCCTGCGCGGGTTCGATGCCGACCACGGGACGGACGTCGCGTTTTTCACCGACGGGATGCCGATCAATTTGCGGAGTCATGCCCACGGGCAAGGGTACACCGATCTCAACTTCATCATTCCAGAAACCATCGAAGGGGTGGATGTCTACAAGGGCGCGTATCTTCCGGAGTACGGCGACTTTGCGACGGCGGGCGCGGTGAATTTTCGCACGCGTGAAATGGTGAAAGAAGGGGTCGTTCAGTCGGCCGGCGGACAGTTCAACACCCAGCGGCATCTTGTGATGTTCTCGCCGACCAAGGATGCGGTGCGAACACTGTTCGCGGCGGAGGGCTACTACACCGACGGGCCGTTTCAGAGCGATAATCGCTATTTCCGAGGGAATCTATTGGGCAAGGCCACGATGAATCCGCTCGGCCGGGACGAACTGGTCATTACCGGCACGTTTCAGAAGTCGCAGTGGAACGGTTCGGGCGAGATTCCATTGCGGGCGGTGCACGATGGATCGCTCGACCGGTTCGGGTCCATCGATCCGAGCGAGGGAGGCAAGACGCTTCGCAGCACCGGACGGATCAACTACCATTACGACATGCCGTCTGGTGGCCGCTTCTTCGCCAATGCCTATGCGCAGTATTACCGGTTCGATCTGTTTTCGAACTTCACGTTTTTTCTGAACGACACGGTCAATGGCGACGGCTTTCAGCAATCAGACCGGCGAGTCGTCTATGGTGGGGATGTGGGCTACAAACAGCCCGTTCGATTTTTCGACATGGACGGCGCCGCGACAGTGGGCTTCCAGACACGGGTGGACGATATCCATGCGCGTCTGGCGCCACAGGTGAAGCGGTCGCCGCTGGGGACAACCGTGGACAGCACCATGCTCGAAGCCTCCTCCGCACCGTTCCTGAAAGTGGACCTGCAGCCGGCGCCCTGGTTGCGACTGTCTGGTGGTGTTCGCACCGAGGTGTTCACGTTCGATGTGCGGAACCGCTGTGCAACCTGCTCGGAACAACCAGCCGGCAATACGAGTTCAGGGCTCGTGCTGCCGAAAATGAACGTCATGCTGGGGCCCTGGTTCAGGACGGAGTTCTTTGCCAACTACGGCGAGGGGTATCACAGCAACGATGCCCGTTCGGCCATAGCCCGGGCTGCCTCCCCTCTGGCCAAAGCGAGAAACTACGAAGTCGGCATTCGTTCCAAGCCCTGGGGGCCTGACGGAGTCGAACTGATCGCGACCCTCTGGGCGCTAGATTTGAAGCAGGAACTGGTGTTCGTGGGAGATGAAGGGACAACGGAGATACGCGGGGCCTCGCGCCGCCGCGGCATGGAGGTCGCGGCACGTGGACAGATCTGGGGACCGCTCTACTTCAACGGCAGCGTGACCTGGACGAAGGCGGAATTCACCACCGGCGCCGCGATTCCGCTGGCTCCGGAAGTGACGGCGTATGGAGCGTTGCTGCTGCGCTGGCCGGAAGGGCTGATGTCACAGATCCAGGCGACTTATCTCGGCGTGCGGCCGCTGGTGGAAGACCGCAGCGCGAAAGCGCCGTCCTGGACTACGTTCGACCTGTCGGAACGGTACCAACTTCCGGTGAAACTGCCGCACGGTCGGTTGGAGGCATTTCTCTTCGTGCAGAATCTCTTCAACGCGAAATGGGAACAAGCCACGTTTTTCTTTGAATCGCGCCTGCGTCACGAAGCAGCCGGTGTCGCGGATACGCATTTTGTGCCGGGGAGTCCACGGTTTGTGATGGCCGGTCTCGCCTGGTACTTCTGACAGGCGGCTGAAACTGCCCGCCAGCTTCGTTCTCACCTCGGCATCATCCTCGACGTAGCCAGAGGCTACGCCTCCGGAGCTGACATCGGCTGCGGCCTTGCTGAACGGGCAGTTTGAGCCGCCTGTCTCGACCGCTGAAAACGACTTCGAACGCCGTTCTCAGCTCGAAAATATCCTCAACGTACCGCAAGGGTACGTCTGCGGTATTTTCTCGCCTGCGGCCTTGCTAGCAACCATTTTGAGAAGGCTATTTAGATACATCTGAGTGATCAGCCGCTACGCGCCGGTGCTGCCATCGGCTGCAGCGGCGCCTCCATTGATTGAACGTATGGATGATCGCCATGTACAGTTGGGGCTGTCCGGTTACCTTAGGTTGGAGCGGCGATGATTCTTCCTCGTGACTATTTCGATCGTCCCACCCTCGAGGTGGCCCGTGCATTGGTGGGGAAATATCTCGTACGCGAGCAGGGCAGCGGGCTGCTTGCCGGAAGGATCATCGAGGTCGAGGCGTACATCGGCACGGAGGATAAGGCCTGCCATGCCTCGAAGGGGCGGACGGCACGGACGGACGTGCTGTTCGGACCGCCGGGACATGCCTACGTGTACCTGTGTTACGGCATGTATGAAATGCTAAATGTGGTGACGGAGCAGGAGGGATTTCCGGCGGCGATCCTCCTGCGGGCAGTGGAATGCGAGGGACGGGTGATCGATGGCCCCGGGCGGTTGACTCGTGCCTTCGACATCGATCGCCGCTTGAATCGTTGCGATCTGACGATCGGCCAGTCCCTCTGGTTTGAAGACCGCGGCGAGGTCGTACCGACCGGCGTGCTGAAGACCCATCCGCGTATCGGCGTGGATTATGCCGGTGAGTGGGCGCACAAGCCCTGGCGGTTTCGTCTGACAATGGAGCCGTCCAAGCCCCGCCGTACCACCGCCAGATTCTCTAGTCCCAAGAAATAAAAACGGGGAAGCCGGTGTGCGGCTTCCCCGTTGGAGAACAGAGTCGGAAGAATTAAAAACTAGTCGATCTTGCGCTCGCCGGTGATCTTCGTTGCTGAGGTCACAGGCGGCTCGATCTTGATCTGCGGGCCCTGCACGTTCGGCAAGCGGCCTGCGCCCTGGCCTTCGGTGATCCGGGCATTGTCCGTTTTGGTCAACTTCTGTTCGGCATGCTTCGTGGATTCGAAGGACTTGAGCAAGGTGGACTCCCCGCGTGCGTCCTTTTGTCCGGGATCATTGGCCGTCGGCTGTCCGTTCACCGGGCTACCGTCGTTCTTCATCGGATAACCTTCGTGCTTCGGCAACAGCGCCGGGTTTGCGGAGGCCATCGAACACAAAAACAGTACACCTGCAAGGGTCGCGACGCTGCCGATCACGAGTTTCATACCCCTACTCCTTTGAAAGAATGTGAAAGTATGGTGGTCGAGTATATAGACGTTAAAAGCCTTAAGAGTGCCGGAATATTAGCTGCCTGAAGAAGCCGTGTCAAGAATAAAGGGGGGAGGAGAGTGGGTGGTCATGAGGCCATCCAGTTGCTCGCAGACCGCGCACCATCGGAATGTGCTCGGCCCATGCGCGCAGGCGGACGGCCTCGATGACCACCCGCAGGTATGTGGGCGATTGGTTCGGAGGGATGTGACCTTGAATCGGCTTTGCTTGTGAAAAGCGGCCTTTTGGCGCAGCCAGTGGGTAAAGCGGATGACCGGCGCGAGAGCCTCCTTTGCTCGCGCAACGCGCGGCCTCAGAAGGCCCTCGTTGGACGCGCGCAGGAGAAGGCTCACCCCGCCGGTCCGTATGAATGCGAAGGATAATGGCATGTTCGGCGCACGCGCGCGACTGGCCGGACCTAGGAGGAGACGTTGTTCGACGCGAGAGAAAACGCGCTGAGGGATAAGTTGTGAGAGATACAACCTTCGAATTTTGAAAAGTAAAAGCCGAATTAGGAGGCGGCGGTGGGGCGGCGCGGCGGGCGGCGGCCGCGCCCCCGATAACGATGCGCAGGCCCACGGCTGACACCGGGCAGGCGAATGGTTACCGTCGTGCCTTCGCCGGGTGTGCCTGAAATCCCGATACTGCCCTGATGCTCCTCCACGATCTTTTTGACCGTGGCGAGACCGAGGCCCGTGCCGGAGCGTTTTGTCGTGAAGAACGGCTCGAAGACCTTGTCGACATGTTCCGGCGGGATCGGCGTTCCGTTATTCTTGATCAGGATCTGGACTTCCAGATGTTTTCCGGCCCGTTGGTTGTTCATGGTGATCGTCAGGATTCCACCCGGGGTCATGGCCTCGATCGCATTTTTGAAAATGCTAAGGAAAACCTGCTGCATCTTGGCTTCATCGGCACGCACCGGGGCGAGAAGCCCGGGATATTCTTTGACCACTTGAATGCGGGTGGCTTCCAGTTCGGTGGCGACGACGGTCAGCGCGTTTTCGACCATTTCCGGGACGCGGCAGAGCCGGCGCGTGAGATCCAGTGGTTTGGCGAAATCGAGGATTTCGTTCAAAATCGCTTCGATGCGGATCAGGTCTCGCATGGCGTTCTCGACACGGGTCTGCGGGTCGAAATCGAGAATGCCCTCCGCAGTGACCTCTTCCAACTGGGCGCGAATGGAGCCCAGCGGCTCCCTGATCTCAGTGGCGAGGAAGGCGCTGAACTCTCCAATGGCGGCCTGCCGTTCCTGTTTTCTGATCACCGGCTCAGCTGAAATCAGCGCCGCGGAACCAGCTTCGGAATCGGCCGCTCCTTCGACTTTAGGGGCGCCTGCCGCGGAAGGAGGCGCAGTCTGGAGCAGATCCACCAACTTGAGGTTGATCGGCTCGAGCAGGCGGGCATCGGGTACCGTGTACCGGTCTGCTTCCTTCGATGCCAGCGTGATGGTTCCCCCGACTTGGCCGCGCAAGAAGAAGGGCAGAACCAACGACGACTGGAAACGGTCCTTGTACAAGTGCTTGTGATCGAGAAAGCGCCCCTGCGTGGAGGCGAGATCATGGTCGACCCGCGGCTTCCGGTGACGCACCACCCACCCGGCGGCGGAGGCATCGAGTGTCAGGCGCTGGCCTGCTTTGAGATCTTTCTTTTGGTCTTTGGGGTCGGTTTTTTGTTCCCCGGCGATTCCCAGAACTTCCACGTTGCCGGCGAGTGGGTCATAGGCGCCGATCCAGGCGCGATCGAAGGCCAGGGTTTGGTTCAGCTCATTCAGCAGCACCACGATTTTCCCTTGGATTTCAGGCGTGGCGTGGGAGGTTGGGGCATTGTAGACATCGGGGGCGGCAATGACCGGTTGCGGCTCCTGCAGCACCAGCGGGCGACTGAGCAGCACGTTGAGGTCGAAGAGGCTGTCGCGCTCGAGGGCCTTGGTAATGTCGTCGCCGGCCTGCTCGAGCATGGTCTTGTCTTTTTTGGCATAGACCGCATTGTCTTTCCGCCCGATGACCAGAAATCCATAGGTGCGGTTCTTGTGGCGGAGCGGCATGCCGAGGAGCGACTTGGCGCCAGGGGTGATCAGGCGAAGGCGAATGGTGCGCGACGCTTCGGGATCGTTCCCGACCGGAACCGACGTGAACACCTTCTGCGAGGACAACGTGCGGCCGATCGATTGGACGTCCCGCGGGGTAAATCCTCGATGCACCTGCGTGGTCAACGGACCCTGTTCCTGATGGAAAATCGCGACCAGCGCGGCATCAGCCGGCAATCCGTTGAGGACCGAGGTCAGGGTGCGTTGAAGATGGGTTTCCGCTGTGGCTTTCGCTGGTTCGACTGGAGGACTCATCGACCTCTATGCAGGATGCTTGCGATCATGCAGGGGGGCGGCGATTGTCGATCGGCGCGTTCAGCGCTGATCGTGAACCATGCCCCGCAGCACGTTCGAAACACGATGCCGGTTATAGGTTGTACGCTCTCTGCGGTGAAGATCGAGCGCCGGGGCGCATTGTAACAGTCATATCAGAGTAACTCAAGGAAAGACGCAGCCCTCACGAATGCTCTGACCCGTCGGGATTGATGATGGTTGGCGGGCGTTGCGGACGCTGGCCCGGTTCGATCCGGCTCTGTTCGACCACCAGCAGCATGTTGAGAATGCTGCTGACCAGACTGATGACGAGGGCGCCCCAGAAAGACGCGCCGAATCCGGCGACGGTAAACCCTTTGACCAGGGCAGCCGTGAGTTGCAGCAACAAGGCGTTAATGACGACCATGAACAGACCGAGGGACACGACGATCAGCGGGAGCGCCAGCAGGTACAACAGCGGGCGAATCAGGCTGTTCAGCAGCGTCAGGACCAGCACGGCGGCCACCCCGGCACCGAGACTGTCGGACTCAATGCCGGGCACAGTGGTCACGGCCAGAAAGACGGCGAGGCCCATGATCAGGACCCTCATCATCAACGGCCGAAGGCCGTCGCCGCCCGGTCTGGCTTGCTGGTTGTGAGAAAGTTGAAACACGCGCATGGAGGGTTATTGGGCTGCCTTCGGTTGCGAATCAGAATAATGCACTTCCGTCGCCGTCAGACCATCGGTCCCTTTCTCCGCTTCGACGACCACCCGGTCTCCCACCTGAGGCGGACTCTTCGGGCGGCGTAGATTGCGCACCTTGTACTGGGTCTTGTCCGTGAGGCGAACCGAGACCATCTGGCCCTTCGGAGTTTTGATTTCCATGTGGGTGGCATCAATGGCCGAGACGACGCCGAGCACATGTTGCCCGCTGCCGTGGGCGGCGACGATAGCCGGTGCGCAGATGAGAAGGAATGCGGCGATAAAGAGTCGAAGGAATGTCACGGGGGGTCCTTTCGTTGGTGCATTAATGGCGGTGCGCGCCGGCGGCCTTGGACGCGGCGGCGTCGTCTCCGCTCAGGAACTGGTCGATCAGCAATTCTTCTTGTAACTCTTTCTTCGTCTTGGGATTCAGGGCGGCCATTTCCTGCAGTTCTTCTTCGGTAATGCTGGGCAGGTGACGAATGAAATGCACGAGTTCCCAGCTCCCGCTGTCCTTCGCCGGGTCGCCGGTACCCCAGCCGGGCATGGCCGTGAAACGAATGCCGTTTTGAATGATGAAGAACAGCTCGCCGTCCGACATCGTTTGTGTGTCGGGGAGGCGGAGGTCCGGCGCTTTCGGGTACACATTCCTCCCGATCACCGTGTCCCCGCTGCCGTTGTTGGCATGGCAGGAGGCGCAATGGTCGGCGAAATGGGCGCGGGCTTCCTTCATCATCTCTTGCGTGACGGGCAGGGGATTGCGGAGTCGCCTATTTTCATATGGGATGGCCAGATGTCGAACTTGCCTGGCGATCAACACTTCCAACTCGTTCGGTTCGGCTTTGGCGCTGAACCCGGTCGTGTAGGATTGGTAACCGAACCACCCGAGAATTCCCAGGGTCGCGAGGAAGCCGATCATCAAGAGTCCGCAAATTTTCTTCATCAGAGACAAACCTTCCTGCGCTGGCGTCGCGCCGTTCTCCACTATACCGTCTCAGTCGAATGAATGCCAATTGGCCCCGCTTCGCCACAGGCGGAACACGCGGATTACGCGGACGCCGGCGCAGGGGCGAGCAATCGTAGCAGGAGCATGGCAGTGACCGGCACGTACATCAAGAGGCCGGTCGTGCCCTGGAGTGACTCGCCGATCCAGAAGGTGACCGCCAGGTTGAAGATCAACACGCCATAATAGAGGCCGGTTCCCAGGAGGAGTCGGTGCGTCGTCGACGGTGTATGCGGCGGGAGCGGGTCGGCCAGCCGCTGGTCGAGGGGAAAATAGACCAGGAGCGAAATCGCCCCGACGACCGCCCAGCCGATATAGTTGGCCATCGGCACGCCGTAGTGCACGCCAGGATCGGGATAATAATAGATCTTGCCGAGGAACCAGCGGTCGCCGCGCAGTGCCACGGGATCGATCACCATGTCGATGAAGGCAAAGAACAGCACGGTCAAGATGAACACCGGCCAGGAAGTCCGCTCGGCGGGCGCGAACGAAAGGCGGGGGAGTCGCAGGCCCGGTCCTCGGTGGTCCTGTGCCATCGGCAGGAGCAACATGAGCGCGAGCGTATAACTGGCGAAGAGTAGGAACGAAAACGAGATCGAATCCATGAACGGAATATTGGAAACGTAGAGTTCCTGGCCGACCGTGGACCCGTTGTAGTGGTACCAACCGAAGGGAATGCCGTTACGCGTGGAGGAGTACTCACAGACGAAGGCCGTCATCCAGCTGATGAGCCAGAACCGCCACGTCCGCGGCCAGCCGATCAGCGCAATGGCTGAAAACAAGAACGCCGCCAGAAAGGCGAACACGTAGGGGCGGAGGAGGATCGTCTTCGCAAAAAGAAGGAGAAGTTCCATCGGGTACGTTGAGGATGCTCAAACAGGTCTTCCGGCAAGGCCGCAGGCGTACCCTTGGGGGTACGTTGAGGATCTTGCCGAGCCGAGAACGCAGCTGGAGGCCTGTTTCAGCATCCGATTAGGCATAGCCATGCTCGCGAAACCACCTCACCGCCTTTTCCAGCGCGACCTCGACCGGCGTTTGCGGTAAGCCGAGTTCGCGGATGGCCTTACTGCAATCGTAATGCATTTTATACTTGGCCATCTTCACGCCTTCGAGCGGGATACGTGGGGGCACGCCGGTCAGGTTCGCGATCCACTGATTCGCGTAGGCGAGCGGCAGGATGGCCAGGCGCGGCAGCTTGACGGAGGGCGCCTTCACCCCGGTGATCCGGCTGAGGATCTGAAACACCTCGTTCAACAACAGATTTTTATTGCCGAGGATGTAGCGTTCTCCCTGACGGCCCTTCTGCATCGCCAACAGGTGGCCCTGGGCTACGTCGTCCACATCGATCAGGTTCATACCCGTTTCGATATAGGCGGGCATGCGGCCCTTCATGAAGTCCACGATGATCTGCCCGGTGGGGGTCGGTTTCACGTCGGCTGCCCCGACCGGCGCACTCGGGTTGACGATGACAACCGGCAGGCCTTCCTGCGCGAGTCTCTGTACTTCTTGTTCGGCGAGATATTTGGAACGTTTGTAATGTCCCGCCATCTGTTCCAGCGAGACCGGCGTCTCTTCGGTGCCGAGTCCTCCGCCCGGCGGCAACCCGATCGCACCGATCGTGCTGCAATACACGCTGCGCTCTACACCGACCTCGCGCGCTGTCTCGAGAATGTTCCTCGTGCCGGTGACATTGATGTCGTAGAAGATCGACGGATCTTTGGCCCAGAGGGCGTAATGTGCCGCCACATGATAGAGCTGCCGGCAGCCGCGTAGGGCCTGGCGAAGGGAGTCGCGATTGCGGAGGTCTCCATGCACTTGTTTGACCGGAAGCCCGGCCAGGTTTTGCAGATCGGCGCCTTTGCGCGTGAGGACGCGGACCTCCGCGCCGGCTTGGACCAGCGCACGCGCCACGGCCCCACCGACAAACCCGGTTGCTCCGGTCACGAGAGCATTCATGGGTACACCCTCGTGAGGCGTGAAGCGTGAATGGTGAAATGTGAGTGACGGGAGATGAGCGCGTGATCGAGGAGATTGCGTTTCACGTCTTACGTTTCACGCCTCACGTCAGTTTTTTCGTGCGGTGATATAGCGGGCCAGCTCGCGGAGGGGATCGGCCTTGGCGCCGAAGGAGGCGAGACGGTCGTTGGCGCGAGTCACGCAGTCATCGGCCAGTTGCTTGGCCCCTTCAACGCCATAAAACGTTGGATAGGTTTTCTTGCCGCGTTCCGCATCGGTGTTCGGATTCTTGCCCAATTCCTCGCGGGTGCCCGTCACGTTCAGCACATCGTCGGCAATTTGGAATGCGAGCCCGATGTCCTCAGCGTAGCCGGTGAGGTCGTCGAGTTGCCGATCGGAGGCGCCTGCGGCGATGGCCCCCATGCGAACGGCGGCCCGGATCAGCATCCCGGTCTTGTGTTTGTGAATGTTCTGCAGCGTGGGCAGGTCGATATCCTGGTTCTCGGCCTGAATGTCGAAGACCTGGCCGCCGACCATGCCCAAGTTTCCGGAGCCGTAGGCCAATTCCCGTATGATGCGTATCTGTCGCGAGGGTTCGCAGCCCTTCATGAGGTCGGGGTGGCTGATCAAGTCGAAGGCCATGGTCAGCAGCGCGTCACCCGCCAAAATGGCCATCGCTTCGCCATAGACCTTGTGGTTGGTCGGTTTGCCCCGGCGAAAGTCATCGTTGTCCATCGACGGCAAGTCGTCGTGGATCAGGGAATAGGTATGGATGAACTCCAGCGAACAGGCGACGGCCATCAGCCCGGGCGGCGTCGTCCCTACTGCTTCGGCCGCAGCGATCGTCAAGATCGGGCGGACCCGCTTGCCGCCGGCCATCAGGCTATAGCGCATGCTCTCGTGGAGCGTCGTCGGCGGGGTGGCAGCCGGAGGGCTAACCTCATCCAGGAATCGGTCCACCGCAAGCCGGTTGTGTTCGAGATAGTCCTTAATGTTCATGGGTATATAGGGTGCCGATCAGGAATGGTGTAGAACCGGCGCGGAGAGTAGCAAATGGGTTGAAGGGGTGTCAATGAAGCCGGGCCTCACCGGCATCCTCTTATTCGTGGAACGCGCGACATAGGCATTCGATCATTCCTACGTCTCTTACCAAGGAGCTCACCTGGCAGTCCTTCACTGCGCGCCTAGGTTGATGTGCATCGCCTCCTTCCTCCCCTTCCCTCCTTGTTTTTTCTTGGACCCCTTCGTTATACTGCCGCCCCATGAATATTCTTCGCAATGGCGGTGGTGACTGGGAGCCGATGCTGCTGGGGATCGAACCCCGGAACTGCAAGGTGTGCAACCAGGGATTGTACCGCGATAAGACGATGCTCCGCGGGGGATGGTCGCGCTGTGCAGTCTGCGACGAGTTCGTTCATTATAGTTGCCTTGCGAGCGGGAAAATCAGCTTCCTCAAGCAGCGCCCGCGGATGTGCAAAACCTGCAAAACCGCCGCAGAGCAGGCCAAACAAACCCCTTCGGCTCCGTCCAGCCAACCCGCGCCCGTCGGGTCATGACCCTGTTACTGGATCCGCAGCAGCGTTCGACCAGGCCGGCCTGGCATGTGTTCTTTTCGCACAGCCTTCGGTATGTGCTCGCGCCGCTGCTCTTCGTGTCCAGCGGATTCTTTACGGCCAATTTCATTGTGAGCGGTCATTACACCTGGCCGCGTACGAGCCGGGTTTTCGTATTGACCCTCACCCTGCTGATTCTTGCCTACGAGTTTATCTACAAGGATCGCGCCATTCAGTCGAATGCCCCGGATCGAGCATTCAATGCGGTGCTGTATTCCTGTATGATTCCCTATGCGCTTGGTGTCCTCATGATGCTGGCGTTGGCAAAACTGTAGCAAGTCCCGTTTCCTGGTGCTTCATCGGTGGCTATGGCACAGCGGTTTCAAAGCGGCGCCTTCGTGCAACAATGTTTTGCCGTCCATCCCTTGTGTCTGTCGCTGAAGCGCATTGACGAGAACGGACGGCTCGTGATCGCCTGCACCTCCTGCCGCATGATGCATCTCATGAGACCTGATCAGGTCGTGGGCCGGGTGGCGGCCGTGCCGCTTGGCGGCGAGGTGGAGAGTCCCAAAGTTGTGCCCACGGCGAGAGAATCGCTGGAAGACTGTCTACGCGCCCATCCCGTGTCCGTGACTATCAGGGAACTGGATGTGATCCGCGACACGGTCGGATTGCGCTGCGGTGAGTGCCGGCGAATATTCGATATGCAGGTCTCGACGTTTGAATCCCACCAGAAATCCTAGCCGGATGCTGAAAAAGTCCGCCAGCAGCGTTCTCGCGTCGTTCGGACCCTCAACGTACCCCGGAGGGGTACAGAGCCTGTCGCGGCAGGCTCAGGGTGGGCGGGTAAGAACGTGACGCCTGCGGCAAAGACACTGCCCGCTCACCGACTCGCGGGCGCGCACAAACGTGATGCTCCTTATTCGTCGCATCGTGCGCCTCGCTACGGCGGGACAGCCTTTTTGAGCATCCGACGAAAGCGGGGTACTATGCCGCTACACGCCTGGGCATTCGGAGTTCGCACCCGTCAATATTGTGTTTCTGTGAGCTGTTAGCCTCCGTGGTCTTCCCATCACAAAACCAGTCCCTGACACCCGCTGAGTTCGCGCTGGTTGCGGACGGGGAACTCTTTCGCGCCAAGGAACGGATCATCCTCAAAGTGCAGGTGTTGCTGGCAGCGCTTCAGGCGGGGTTGCAGGACGATCTGGCACGGATGACATTGCTGGCGCCTCCCGGGTTCGATCAGACGAAGGCGCAGTCTGTGAAAGGCGAGCGGCTGGAGGCCTGCCCCTACCAATACTTGGACTATCCGAAACATTTTCTCGGCGACGAGAAGTTCACCTTTCGCTCGTTGTGTTGGTGGGGCCACCATCTGGTGTTTGCGATGATCATCGAGGGCGGTCAGGTCAAGCAGTGCAAAAAGAATTTTTTTGACCGGTTTCACCAGCTGGCCGGCCAGGGGCTAGAGCTCTCTCTGGCTCCCACGTTATGGGAATGGAAGCGGGGGGAGGGCTACACCTTGCCGATCACGCACGATCGGAAGGCTCAGTTGGCCGCCGTGTTGTCTGGACGAGCCTGGTTCAAGATCGCCCGATTTGTGCCGCTGGATTCGCCGGCCTTGCGCGAGGGCCGTCTCCCGGAGATCGGACGGGAGACCTTTCGAAGCCTCCTCCCCCTCCTTGGCCCCTGACCCGCCCGATGTTCTGATTCCGACCCGGCAAGGCTCCATTGGGCCGGCCGCGAATTTTCCTGCTGAACCGGGCCCTTCCTGTTTGTTATCCGGCTGCGAGTTGGGTAGACTGGGCCCGTTTTAGTAAGGCCACATACTGACAGGGAGGCACGTGTGATTGCACAAGGATGTCGAATCGCGAGTCAGGTCTGTATTGCGGTGGGGTTGGCGCTGCTCTGGGGCTGTGCCGGAACCGGAGAAATGGTGTCGCTCAATGTGCAGCCGCAGCAACCGTTTGTGCAGAGCGGCCAGCCCGAGCCGCTGAAGATCGTCATTGAACCGTTTGAAGACCACCGCGCGGACAAAACCAAGATTGGTCAGCGCACTCATCTGGGCGGCGGGGTCACGAATTTTAATGTCAGCGGAGGCTCGCCGGGAGTCACGATCGCCGAAGCCTTGGCCGAAGCGTTGCGGTGGCGGGGCTGGAACCGCCGTGGCTGGGATGCGCGCGTGGTGCAGTCGGGCGTCGAGGTTTCGGGCGCAGACATCGTCATCGGCGGAGAAATTCGGGATTTTTCGGCCAACGCCAAGAGCCGCGTGTTCAATACGAAATTAACGGGCGAGAGTCGCCTGGTGATTCGAGCCAGGAACATGGCGGACGACAGCAGCACGCAGCGCAATCTGCAGGGCGAACAGAGCAAGCTGGTGTTCTGGTTTACCAGTGAGGATCTCGAGATCCTCATGTCCGGTCTGTTGCAGGACGGCATCGAACGGTTTATCGCCGATACGAAGATTGAGGGCCGCGCGCTGAAGTCGACCAAGTGAGGCAGCTCAGGTGTGACAGCGGCGCGGGGATCGCGGAGGAGCGTTGTGCGTGAACGCCGCTGGGAGACCGCCGGCAAGCTGACCTTTCAGGAGATCCTGGCGGTCGGCGAGCGCCTGGGGGCCTTGGGCCTCAAACCGGCCCAACCCGCCAAAGACGTGATCTGCTATGTGGAGGATTGGGCCGTCGAGTCTCCTCAGGCTTTTGATCAGCTCGATCAGTGGGCCACGGAAGACGTCACGCTCCTCCACATTCGCGACGCCTGGCAGGGCGATTTTTTTCTGCTGGCAGGCGGCTACCACACCGTGTATCAGCGGTTTCAGGATGTCGGTACCTACTGCTCGATCAGTCATCCCTGGCGCACCAGACCCGGCTTGCGGTTTCATCACCCGACATCCATGTTCTGGCTGGGGTTTCGTCACAATCATGCCTT
Source organism: Nitrospira sp. CR1.1 (assembly GCA_014055465.1). Lineage (NCBI taxonomy): Bacteria > Pseudomonadati > Nitrospirota > Nitrospiria > Nitrospirales > Nitrospiraceae > Nitrospira > Nitrospira sp. CR1.1. The sequence continues at coordinate 491,808 of WIAF01000002.1, read as the reverse complement.
TATCCGGGTGCGTCTTCACACGCGGGAAGTGGTGACGCCGGGGGAAACGCGCGAGGATGCCCGGCGGACCGAGTGGATCGATGAACGGCGGGCAATCTTTCTCGATGCGATCGCCACGCTGGATCTGCCGGTGGAAACATCCGTCGATAAGGGGAGCCTGGTGCTGACGCCCGCCGACCCGGCGACCCCGTTTTTCTGTTCCTGGCCGGATGCCTTCGGACCCTGCCAGTTTGAATACAATTCGCTCGACGCCTATGAGTTTCTCGTGCCGGCGAGCCGGTTGGCTGCTACGTTCACGCCGCAAGCGGCCTCGGTGCGTGCGTACCTCACAGGATTTTCCGAACAGGCGCTCGAGGCCTTCGCCGCCGTGCAGCCGGGCGCCCGGTCGGTCTACCGCTGCTCCGTCCATTGCGCGCTGGGTGAATTGCCGGAAGTGCTGGCGACCATCGAGCCGCAGGGCCGCCTCTACAGTACTCTCTGCGAGTTTCAGACTCAGGAATTGATGCCTGACGGGGAGGATGCCTCGGCCATTATCGGGATTGTCGGCACGGCCGCGGGGTTTCAATTGGAGGCCCGTCTCAATCGTGCTCCGCTACCGGAGGACCACATGGCCGGTTGGTTGGAACGCCTCTTGGGGATGCCGGTCGTCTATGCGCCGCTCCCGCCGTTTATGTAATTCCTCGGTAGTGTCTCAGTTTAGAAATGAAAACAAAGATACACAGGTTTCTTTATGGAGGACGAACGAGAGTATGATGCACTCACTACTCGTTGGCTTCATGGCGCTGCTCCTCACCGGCTGCACGATCCTCTCGCCACAAGAAGAAGCGCACTACCGCTCGCGGGTCTACAATCTGAGCCAACCCGTCGTCTTTGACGCCGTCAAGGCTCAGATGATCGATTATACGATGGCGCTCGCGACGGTCGATCCGGCCAAAGGCCTCCTCAAAAGTCAGCCGAGCGGCGTCGGCCATAGTGCCGCGCTTGCCGGCGGCACCGTCGGCTATCAGCTCACGGTGCAGGTCGAGCCAGTCACCGAGTCCTCTGCGCGCGTCACGCCGGCATGGGCCATGAATGTCTCGTCAGAAGCCTTCAGGCCGAACCTCGTGGCGATCCCCATCGAGCACCGGCCGATCCTCTACGTCGATTTCTTCGACGCCCTCGACACCCGACTGGGCCTCAACACCGCTGCACGATAGGGTTGACTCAAAAGTGCAGACGTCTGCCCTCTGTTATTCAACTGACCCACTACTAATTTCGTCTCTTCGTTTGACAATCGCCTGAGTCTCCTGAAATCTAGCGCATGGTCTCATTGCAGCGGTTCCAATCGGTATTGGGCAAGCCCTACCTGCCGCCGTTATTTTTCTTCAGCGGCGTGACGTACGACACGCTGGTGCTGACGCGCATCGACCGGCTACGGGATAACCTGTTGCTGCTGGCCTATCTCACGCTCTTGGGTTTTCTGATCGTCCTGACCGGGCGCTTGGGAACACAGGAAGCCACGGTCGACGATCTCCCGCCGGATGCGCCCTTCTTCATGAAATGGGTGGTGCAGGCAAAGCCCTACGCACCGATGGCCATTCAGTTCCTGTTGGGCGGCCTTTTCAGCGCCTATGCGATCTTCTATTCCAAAAGCGCCGCCTTCGCGGGAACGGCCGTGTTTTTCTGCATTCTTGTGGCGTTCCTCGTGGCGAATGAATTCCTCCGCAGCCGCCTATCGAACGTGCAACTGCTGGTGAGTCTCTATGCCCTCGTCTGTTTTGCGTTTTTTACCTTCTTCTTTCCGGTGATGACCGGCTGGATGAATGCGGCGATCTTTCTGGCCGGAGCGGTCGTGACGGTGCTGGTCGTCCTGCGGGTCGTGCAGTTGATCTATTGGAACAATGCCGATCGAACGAGGCGCGAGGCGATGTGGGCCGCTGCGCCGGCACTTGGGCTCATCGGGCTCTTGGTCGGCTTCTATTTCCTGAACTGGATTCCCCCGGTGCCGCTCTCCTTGAAGCACGGCGGGATGTATCATGAAGTGAAACGCTCAGGCGACCGGTATGAACTGAGTTTTGAGAAATCGTGGTATGAAGTGTGGAAAGCGTCGGACAATGTGATCCCGGCCGATGATCCCGTCTATTGTTTTACGGCGGTGTTTGCGCCGGTGGCGCTCAAGGCGACCATCTATCATCACTGGTATTACCGACCCGACTCCGGTCAGCCCTTCACCCCCGCCGACCGCATTCCACTTAAGATTTCCGGTGGTCGGGAGGGAGGCTATCGCGCCTACACCTTCAAGGAGGGACTCGATCCGGGTGATTGGCGCGTCGATGTGGAAGCGGAGGACGGACGGGTCATCGGCCGGGTGGCGGTCACGGTGCTGGACAAGACGGCCGTGGGGCCGCTGTCATTGACGACGGTGATGTATTAATCGATGAGTGTGCGTGATTGAGGATGACTCCACCGGCGCCGACCTGCGCGAAGAACGCACAGGTGACGGCCCTGCGGCTCGAACGGGCGATCGACTGATTCACATTGCCGGATGTTTTTACCTCGCGGTGATGAGGGGCGGATGAATGAACGGCAAGCGGCGACCCTGTCGGCACACATGCTCAGGTCGAAGCCGGATGGTAAACTGTAAACTCTACGCTTCATCTTCACCCACTGCCCAGGGAGGCCTTGGTATGATTCGTCGCCACATCGGGCTGTTGCTCATATTGCTGGGCTTGGTTGTCGGCTTTCCTGTCTCGTCGATCCTCGCCGATGAGCCGAAACCGGCGGCGCTGCACTGGATTGCGGGGCCGACCGAGGCCAAGCTGGGCGATCAGGCGTTGCTGAAACTTCCCAAAGGCTATCAATTTCTTGGAGCGCAAGAGACGCAAGCGCTGTTGAAGCGGATGGGGAACTTCCCCTCCGGTTCCGAGCTGGGGTTGATCACGGCGACCGGCGAAGGCGAACAGTGGTTCATGGTCGTGCGCTATATCGACGCAGGCTACGTGAAGGACGATGAGGCGGCCAATTGGGATGCCGATGCGTTGATGGCTTCCATCAAGGAAGGCACGGAGGAAGACAACAAGACCCGCCAGGCGCAAGGCTTTTCACCGCTGATTATTCGCGGGTGGGAAGAGAAGCCGCATTATGACAAGGCTGCGAACAAGGTGGTATGGGCGATCTCGGCGCAGGAGCAGGAATCGGCAGTGGGGGTCAATTACAACACGCTGGCCTTAGGGCGGCAGGGATATCTCAGCATGAATATGGTGGGATCGCTGGAGCAGCTGCCGATGCTGAAGCCGCACGTCAGCCTCCTGCTGGCGAATGTGGAGTTCGTCGAAGGGAAACGGTATACCGACTTTAACAGTACGACCGACAAGGTGGCGGCGGTCGGCCTGACGGCGCTCATCGCGGGCGCAGCCGTCAAGTCAGGCCTGTTGGCGAAACTCTGGGCCTTCATGATTCCCTTGGTGCTGGCCGGAAAGAAGCTGTTGATGCTGCTGGTGATTGCGCTCGGCGGATTGGCCGCGAAATATCTCAAAAGGAAACCGCAGGCTGAGCAGCCGGGCGGCGGCGGGGGATTGTCGTCGTGAAATTTCTCCTGTTGCTCTTGAGCGGCCTCAAATTTGGCAAGATCGCGCTCACCGGCGGCACTATGCTGCTGTCGATGGTGGCATACAGTTTCATCTTCGGCTGGTGGTATGCGGTGGGGTTCGTGCTGCTGATTTTGTTTCACGAACTGGGGCATTACGCCGCCGCCAAACAGCGGAATCTCAACGTCGGTGCTCCGACCTTTATTCCCTTCGTGGGCGCCTGGATTCAACTCAAAGAGCAGCCGATGGACGTGGAAACCGAGGCCTATGTGGGGATCGCCGGGCCGGTTGCCGGGACCGTGGCGGCCATGGCCTGTTATTACGCGGCCGAATATACTCAAAGCCAATTGTTGCTGGCTCTGGCCTACGCGGGATTCATGATCAATCTGTTCAATCTTATCCCCCTGTCGCCATTGGACGGCGGGCGGATCACGGCCATTATCTCGCCCAAGGTCTGGTGGCTGGGGGTGCCGATTCTGATCGGCCTGTTCATCATGAACCAGAGCCCCATGCTGCTCTTGATCGCGATCCTGGCGATTCCGCATGTCATGGCCACCTTCCGTGGTGGCCCCCACGGCCTGCCAGAACGGTACTACGAGGTGCCGCTCGCGACCAAAATCAGTTATGGCCTGTACTACCTCGGCCTCGCCGCATTTCTTGGTATCATGAGTTATGAGACGCACTTGCTGCTGCCATCCGGGCGAGGGTAACCGGATTTTCCATTCCCGTCACTTCGTCTCAGGCTGGAAGCCGTGAACACGTTCACGGCTGAAGTGAGCCGCATCCAGGATCTGACGCACGACGTACGGGCGATCGAGCTGCGTCTCCTGGAGCCGACGAGTCTCACCTTCAAAGCCGGGCAGTTTGTCTCGTTCGAAGTGCCGAAGGAAGGGCAGCCCCGCCCCGTGACCAGGCCCTATTCCATTGCGTCGTCGCCGGAGCAGCGAGATCGAATCCTCCTGGTGCTTAATCTCGTTCAAGGCGGGCCCGGTTCTGGGTATCTGTTCAGTTTGCGGGAAGGATCGCGAACCTCATTCAAGGGCCCGGCGGGCGCGTTCTACCTCAAGGACGATGGGGACAGGGAACTGTTGTTTGTGGCGACGGGAACCGGCATTGCGCCAATGCGGAGCATGATTCTGGCGCAATTGCAGCGCGCGCCGGACCGGCCGGTGACGCTGTTTTGGGGGCTCCGCAGCCAGCGGGATCTCTATTGGCAAGATGAATGGGCCGCGCTGGCTTTGGCTCATCCCAACTTTATTGTCGTGACGACGCTCTCCAGGCCGGAGCCGGGGTGGTCAGGCGCCCATGGTCGAGTGACGGCCTTGGTGGAGGAGCGGATCAACTCCGTCAGGAATCTTGCGGTCTATCTCTGCGGGGGAAGCGCGATGATCAAGGACGTGACAGCGCGGATCAACGCCAAGGGATTGTGTCCGATCTATCGCGAAAAGTACTACGACGAGTGACGGCCGATGAAAGAGGGCGCCAGCGGCGCTCTCGGTTGCACGCCTCCCTGCAACGTACCCAGAAGGTACGCCTCAGTCGTCATGCTTCCTGCGGCCTTGCTGGACGACCTCTTTGATCGGCCCGACCGCCGGGTGACTAAAAAAGGTCGCCAGAATCGATCTCGCCGCGCGTCGAAAGAGCTATTGCGCCTGGGGCGTTCGCTTGGTCGTGTGCTGAAACACACATTTGGGGCAGGTGTAGTGAATGAACTGGCCTCCGGCCACCAGGCGTTTGGTCATGGCCACCTTGCACCAGGTGCACAGGCGGTCAGGGAGTTCAGCAGTCGGGGTCGAGGCGTTGGATTGCGGTGTGGGTGTGTCAGACATGGGCGGCATTCTCGCTAAGGGGTCGCGAGTTTGTCAATGCGCGTGAAATTTCGGAGATAAATATTTACAGTGTTTCGAACGTTCAGTATAGTGCAAATACATGCTTCACTACTCCCACCATCCCCAACAGAAAGGTCATATCGCATATGCACAACGCCGAAGGTGCCACTTCAGACGACATCTCATCATCTTCAGCCAGGATTGCTGACTCCGCGGTCCATCCGGACTCTGTCGGACCCGGCAAAGCCTGGGGCATTTGCACCTCTGTTGACCTCCACGATTGCATTCCCGAACGCATCCGCGATGCCAAACAAATTGAAGCCTATGTTGTGCAGCTCTGCGAGCTGATCGAGATGAAGCGGTATGGCTCCTGCCAGATCGTGAATTTCGGCGAAGGCCGGGTAGCGGGTTACAGCATGGTGCAGTTGATCGAGACGTCCTTGATCAGCGGACATTTCGCCAACGATACCAATAGCGCCTATCTCGACATCTTCAGTTGCAAGGGATATGAGCCGGCCGTCGTTGAAGAGTTCTCCAAGGCCTTCTTCGGCGCCCGTCGTTCGAGCCACCGGGCTATGTTGCGGTACTAGACCGATCCCTCCTGGATCTCGGCCCCGGCAGGGGGCTGTTCTCCTGCCGGGGCTCCAAGTCATGAAGCCATCACCACCTAAGACCGTTCGCGCGTTTTTCTCTACCCTCGCAGACAAGCTGGACTCTGAGGCTGCCGAAGGACTGGACGTGGTCTACCAGTTCGATTTGAACGGAACTGACGGGGGACAGTATCAACTTCAGATCCAGAACGGGGCCTGCCAGGTGTCCGAAGGGACCCATCCGGACCCGAATGTCACGCTGGCGATGTCAGGTGAGGATTGTCTGCGTGTATTGAATGGCCAGGTCAGCGGCACCATGATCGCCATGACCGGTCGCCTTCGCATCAGCGGTGATATGGGCCTCGCGCTCCAGCTCGCTTCCCTCTTCCCAAGCCTCCGGCCCTAGCAGGCTGTCGAGAAATGCCGCCTGCGGCGTTCTCGGACGCGCCTCTCCTTGCGACGTACCCTTCAGATACACCTCAGTCGCCGTGCCTCCTGCGGCCTTGCTGGACAGCATTTCTGAATAGCCTGCAAATCTCAAAACATAGGCCACGCGCTTGCTAAGCCTGTTGTCCGGCGAGTTCGACGTCTGCCGGGGTCTCCCCCAGTTGATCGGCTCGCCGTGGAAACCGCTCTTCCAGCATCGTATAGACGGTCGGGACGAGAAACAGCGTCAGAATCGTCGAGACGGTGAGGCCACCGACTACGGCCCGCGCGAGCGGCGCATTGGTTTCACTACCGGTCCCCAAGCCGAGGGCCATCGGGATCAGGCCCACGACCGTGGCGAGAGAAGTCATGAGAATCGGCCGCAGTCTGGTGCGAGAGGCCGTGACGACAGCGGTGGAAAGGTCGAGCCCCCGGCGTCGCAAGACGTTGGTGTAGTCCACTAGCAGGACGCCGTTCGACACGACGATACCCAGCATCATGATGATGCCCATCAATGATGAGGTGGAGATGGTAGTGTTGGTGAGGTACAGGATCACGATCACGCCGGGAATTCCCATCGGGACCGAAAACATGATGATGAAGGGATCGATGAGCGACTTAAACTGTGCGGCCATCACCATGTACACCAGGATCAAGGCCAGGGCGCTGGCATACATGAGGCCCTCGAAGGTCTCGCGCTGTTGCTGGATTTGGCCGGCGAGCCGGATGCTGAAGCCCGTTGGCAATTGCAGCTGGGCGAAGGCCGCTTCCAGGTCCTGGGCAATCGCGCCGAGATCACGACCGACGGGGTTGGCTGTGATGTGGACGACCCGCTGGAAATATTTGCGCTCGATTTTTACAGGGCCGGCATTCAGCTTGAGGGTGGCAAGGTTCTTGAGCAAGACCGGCTCGCCGTTTTTGGTCGTGAGCAGCACATGCTCAATGGCTGTCAGGTCCTTGCGGTGCTCCTCCGCGAGCCAGGCGCTGATGTAGTACTCGTTCCCGTTTTGCGGGTCGGTGTAGATAATCGGGTCAGTCTGGCCGTTGCCGTTCAGGGAAAACAGCACGGCATTGGCCACGTCCGTTTCGCTGATACCCAGGAGCGCGGCCTTTTCTCGATCCACGACCACGTTGACTTCAGGGTAGTTCTCCTCCCGGCTGACTTCTATGTCCGCCATGCCGGGGATCTTGTGCATGATCTCCTGCGTCTGTTGGATGACGGTGCGGGCCTTCTCGAAATCGTACCCGTAAATTTCCACGTCGATGGATTTTTGCGACCCGAAGCTCGTCACGCGTTTGACCAGGCCGCCGGGATCGAAAAACATCGCCACGCCGGGAAAGAGTTTGACCACTGACGGCCGGACGGCGTTCATGATTTCAACCTGGTTGCGCCGGCGTTTATCGGGAGAGGCCAGATAGACGGAAATGACTGAGGTATGCGGTCCCGTGTTGGGATTAAACAATGAGGATCGGCCCTGCGCGAGCACGCCGGTGCTGGAGGCGATCGCTTCCAGTTCGTCCGGCGGAATCTTTTCACGCAGCACCCGTTCGACCTCGGCGACTTGCTCGACGGTTTTCTCCACCCGCTGGCCCACGGGCGCCCGCAAAACGATGCGGAACTGGCTTTCATCCGACACCGGCAGAAATTCGGTTCCAATAAAAGGTAGTAATGCAAGAGAACTGACAAACAGCGCGACCACGGCGACCAATAACGTGCGGCGATGGGCCAATATCCAACGCAGGCTGCGTTCGTACCCTTCGTCGAGGGCTTCGTAGCGGCGCTGGCTCCACTGCATGATGCGCACGAACCAGGCGGGCAGGGAACGGTGCGCCTCCTGCTCCGACTTCAAGAAGCGATAACAGAGCGCCGGGGTCACGGTCCGCGAGACGAAGAATGAGGTGAAGAGGGCAATGGCGATCGTGAGAGTCAGCGGAATAAGCAGGAGCCGCGCGATGCCCACGATAAAAAACATCGGCAGGAACACGACGACGGTGGTGACCGTTGAGGCGAAGATCGGCATGGCGACCTCGCGCGCGGCGTTGACGATGGCGTCCCAGCGGTTCCGGTCGACATTCAGATGGCGTTGAATGTTCTCGAGTTCGACGATCGAATCGTCCACCAGACGTCCGATGCCCAGCGCCAGGCCGCCCATCGTAAACACGTTCAGCGTCTGGTTGGTGAAATACAGCACGATGAACGTCACGAGAATCGAGAGCGGGATGGCGACTGAGATGATCAACGTGCTGGTGAGGTTTCTCAGGAACAGGAGGATGACCGCCGCCGCGAGCAACGATCCGTGGAGCGCCTGCTCGATGAGGTTCTTGATCGATTGCCGGATGTAAATCGATTGATCGAAGGAGATCCCCAACTGCACGCCGGGCGGGATGCCGATCATTTTGGGAATCGCTTTGCGCAACGCATCGACGACTTCCACGGTATTGGCGATCGGCTGCTTGTTGACGCGCAGATAGACGGACCGTTTGCCGTCCGTGCGGACGACGTTGGTTTGAATGTCCGATGAGTCGGAGAGGACGCCGACATCCCGCACGCGCACGGGATTGCCCCGCGCGTCGATCTTCACGACGACGTCGTTGATCGGTTCCACGGTTTTGAACTGCGTGTTGGTGAATACGTTGTAATCGAGGTTCCCGGCCTTGATGTCGCCCGAAGGCAGGATCAGGTTGGACGCCTTCACGGCCTTGACGACATCGAGGATCGAGAGGCCGCGCGCCTGCAATAAAGCCGGGTCCAGATTGATGTTGATCTGTCTGATCTTCCCGCCTTCCACCGTGGCAGCTGCGACGTTGGCGATTTGTTCAATTTGCGGGGCGACGGTGTTGTAGGCCAGGTCGTAGAGCGCGCGTTCGTCAAGGTCGCCGCCGGAGGCCGTCACGAAGGCGACCGGGATGTTGGAGACGTCGAATTTGACGATGAAGGGCTGCAGAATGCCGGGCGGGAGGCTGTTCAAAATCTGGGTGATGCGCTGCATCACTTCCATTTGGCCGACGTTGATATCCGCCCCCCAATTGAACCAGATCTGCACCGCACCGATGCCCTGCTTGGCAAAGGACTCCACATGTTCGACGTTGGAGGCGGAACTGACGGCCTTCTCGATGGGGTAGACGACGCTCTGTTCGATGTCGAGCGGAGGCGCGCCCTTGTAAATGACGCCGACGAACGCGACAGGAACTTGAATGTTAGGAAAGAGATCGACCGGAAGGCGTTCCAGCGAAGTAGCCCCCAGAATCACCATTGCCAGGGACAACATCAGGATGCCGATGCGATTGCGGAGCGCGAGGAGTGTCAGCCACATAATGGAAGCGTGAAAGGTGAAAGGTGAGAGGTGACACGCAATGAAGACAACGCGAGAGGTTCCTTCACCTTGTACTTTTTACGACTCACGTTTCGCGGCATCTATCGGCTGCGTTTGTACCGGGACACCTTCGCTGACCAAGTCTTTGCCGGAGACGATCAGTTGTTCGTCCCCTGCGAGGCCTTTCAGCACTTCGACACGGTTCTCGGCGCGCGCGCCCAGTTCGACCGGCACTTGGTGCGCCTTCCCGTCTTGTACGACATAGACATACTGCGAGTCTTCGAGCCGGCTCACGGCGTCCAGAGGAATCTGAATCGCCTGGGGATGTTTTCCGACCAGGACTTCGACGCGGGCGAACATGCCGCCTTTGAGGCGGTGGTCCTTATTCGGCAGATCGACCTCCACGGTCATGGTGCGGGTGGCGCGGTTCAATGCCTGCACAATGCGGGTTACTCGGCCGTCGAACACCTCATTCGGATAGGCCTCGGCGCGAACGTCGGCGCGTTGCCCGACTTGCACAAGGGGCACATCCTTCTCCACGACTTCGATCAATGTGCGCACGGTTTCAACGTCGTGCACGCTCAGGATGCCGCGCGACACGGTAGACGTGCTGGCGGTTGTGCCGCTCACATAGGCGCCGGGGTCGAGGTTGCGCTCGGCGATATAGCCGGCAAAGGGGGCGCGGATGTAGGAATAGGCAAGATTCGTCTCGGCCTGTGCCAGGGCGACCGTCATCTGTTGCACCTGCGCGCGCAGAGAATCCTGTAGGGCCACGGCCGCATCGCGGTTCACCAGGGCCGTATCCAGGTCCTGCTGCGAGACAAACTGGTCTTTGATCAGCGCTTGCATGCGGTCAAGCGTGAGGGTGGCGTTCCGTACTCCGGCGTCCTGCTGGACGACCTTCGCTTTGGCCGACAAGAGATTGGCCTTGGCCTGATTGACCGCATGGATGTAGTCGGTATGGTCGATTTCGACCAGCAACTGATTCGCCTTTACCAAATCGCCCTTATCCACATAGATCCTGGCAATGTAGCCGTCCACGCGGGAGAAGATGTTGACGAGCTGGTTCGGAATCAAATCGGCGGTATAGGTCAACCGCACGTCGAGATCCTGTTTGATGGGCGTCATGGTGCCCACGGTGAGAATCCGGTTCTTGCGCGGGTCCGTTTTGGCGCCGCTCGTGAGGCGGAACACGACCAATGCCGCTACGGCGACAAAGAGGATGATGCCCAGGGTGACGATCGGATGCCGTTTGATCGGATTACCGGACACGAGTCAGGCCTCGTTTTTTATCGGTGGATGAAGGCTGGAGGCCGTTCAAAAACAGTTCCGCATAGGTGGCGACAATCTCTTTATGGGGACAGTGCAAGGGCACGTCGAAAATTTCGTGTAGCAGTCGGTGGTGCACGACCATGCCGATGAAGGCGCGCGCCGCGAGCAAGGGATCGATTGGACGAAAAGCGCCCTCGTCGATCCTGGTCTGAATGTAGCCGGCTAAATAGTCATAGAATACCCGGTGTTGTTTTCCGAAAAACATATCGGCGAGCTCATGGCCCTCCAACGCGCTGAAGAGCAGTAGCCGTAACATCGTGGGATCGGCGCCCGGGCGGATCCGGTAGCTGGCAATCAGGGTAAAGACCCGATGGTCGTCACGTTTGTGCGCACATTTCTCCACGGCGCTCAGCAGTTCGCTCAACGGAGCCTTTTCGGCCAGGATGGCGGTGTACAGTGCCCGCTTAGTCGGAAAGTACTTGAACACCAGCGCTTCGCTCACGCCGGCGGCCTTGGCGATTTCTTTGGTGGTGGTGCCTTTGAAGCCCTTGGCGGCAAACAAGTTCGCGGCAGAGGCAATCAGGCTGGCCTGGCGATCCTGGCTGACATTGCGAGAACTGGCGCTCGTCGGTTTCACGTCATCGTTCGTCCGGTGAGTGATTACTCACCACTCAAGGTATCACGCAACAATGAAGGGTGACAAGGATCGCGAACATTCCATCCGCAGGGGGGAATGTCCTGGAGGACAGGGGGAGAGAGGACGATAGCCCGGTCACGGGGCGGAAGGCGAATTGCCTTCATTCAACTTCACGCGAAACGCTTCGCTCTCGAAAAAAATCACGCCCTGGCTGGTACGAAGATCATACCGAAGGATGATCGCGCTGTCTGGTCCCTGCCAGTTGAAAAACTTGACCGCGCCACCCGTCATCTGACCGGGGCTCTGATCGATCGGGCCGAATTGTTGCTGCAGGAAGGTCAATAGGTGGTCGTGGGTGTCCTTTCCGGTATACCGGACCATGACGCGGGCGAATTTCCCTTCGATGGTGCTGAACTTCATGGACTCGACCGTCGCCGGTCCCAATGTCCGGGGTGTGGATGTCAGTTCATAGGTTTGGACCCGGCCCGCATCCTCCACCTTCAGGAACCGATCGGATTCGGTAAACGCTGCTCCCCAGGGAATGCCTTCGAAACCATTCGGGTCGTTCTGCATGGGGACGGCCCCCGCCGGGGCGATCGGCGGCAGTAGCAGGATCCCGATGGCAAGAATACGCAGCCAGCGTGTGTGGGAGCGGAAGGTCTGTCCGCGCAGCATAGGTTAGTCCGCCGTATCCGACATGCGATCTTGAAAGCGTGGCGCCAGGTTGCGGCTTTCGATAAAAATAAAGCCCCGGTCCCGGTTTGCCTCATAGGTCAGCGTGATTTCTGTTTCCGGTCCACGCCACGTATATTGCTGGTTGAGTCCGCGCATCATTTGGCCGGGAAGCCGTTCAATCGCCCCATAGGTCCGTTCGAGATATTGCAACACCTGCTGATGAGCCTGCGCGCCACGGTATCGGATCGTCACGCGCGCAAACTGGGCGTCCACCGTCGAAAGGTGCAGGCTCTCGACGGGAATGTCGGCATAGACCGGGGGGCGGTCGCGAAATTCATAGTCGATGGTATGCGTGTTCTCACGGGTGACGGCGAGGTCAGAAATGCCGGCGAGGGGCGTGCCCCAGGAAAGATCGTGATAGCCGTGCGGATCGTTGACCATGGTAATGGCGAAAGCCGGCCCGGCTGTGAGGAGCAGCAGCGCGCTGACGGACCCGATGCACTGCAGGAGACGGAGAGGCGACCATATTGAAAACGCGTTGCGCATGGCTTTCACAGGGTCCCGATATGGCACGCTACCATGGGCGTTCACGCGGCGGCAACTCTCCGTGCGGTGTTCTTGTGAATGAAGGACCCCTTGGCTATAATGCGCCTCTTGTGCCGGGGCCCGTCAGGCGACAGGAGCATGGTTCATGGTCGACAGTGATGTGTTCGTACAGGCGCTCGAGAATATGGGCGTCAACTTCTTCACCGGTGTGCCCGATTCCCTGTTGGGCGGCATCATCGAAGAGTTGCTCACGCGCAAGCTCTACACCTCGGCCGTGCGCGAGGATGAGGCCGTCGCCATGGCTGCCGGCGCCTTCATGGCCGGAAAAATTCCGGCCGTGCTCATGCAGAACTCCGGGCTCGGCACGTCGTTGAACACCCTGCTGTCGCTCAATATGATCTATCGGCAGCCGTGCCTCTTGCTGGTATCCTGGCGAGGCTTTGAAGGAAAAGACGCTCCGGAACATCTGGTGATGGGCGAGACGATGCCGCAGTTGCTCGACACGATGAAAATTCCACACCGGACCCTGTCGGAACAGACGATGGCGGACGATCTCCGGTGGGCGGGACAAACCTTTATGAAGCAACGTATTCCGGTCGCCCTCCTGATCAAAAAGGGCATCATCAAGGGGTTGCACCCATGAGGCCGGAACAGGGGACGATGCAGAGCCGGGCGCAGGCGATGGCTGCCCTGCTAGAACTATTGACGGATCAGCCCGTCATCATCTGCAACGGATTTCCTTCGCGGGAAGCCCAGAAACTGGCCGATCGGCCGACACATTTCTATATGATCGGGTCGATGGGCAATGCCGCAGCCATCGGCCTGGGCGTGGCGCTGTCCAAACCTTCAAAGAAGGTGATCGTCTTCGACGGAGACGGCAACGTGCTGATGGGGATGGGCACATTGGCGACGGTGGGCGCATTGCGACCGAAGAATTTCGTCCATGTCGTGTTCGACAATGAAGTGTATGGCTCGACGGGGAATCAGCCGACCATCTCGAACGTCGTTCAGCTGGAAAAGGTGGCGAAGGCGGCGGGATATGTGGCGGTCGAACGGGTGTTGGACCGTGAAGATCTCGTGTACGAATTCAAAGATATGTTGAAGAACGATGGACCGAGTATGTTGCTCGTCAAGGTGAACGAGTTTGTCGAGGATGCCGGACGGATTGCGCTGGAGCCGCCGGCCATCACCGCGCGCTTCATGAAAGCCATCGAGTAGTGGCGGTGCCCTGAACGTGCTGAGTGAGCCCGTCCTACTCTGTCCCGATCACCAGCCTGAGGGATAATCATGATACTTCTGAATCCAGGTCCGGTCAATGTGAGCGAACGGGTGCGGCAGGCCTTGTTGCGTCCGGATATTTGCCATCGGGAATCCGAGTTTTCCGAGATGCTGCTTCGCATCCAGCAGAAGCTGCTCACCGCCTTCGTGCCCGGTGCGGAGTCGGACTACGTGGCCGTCGTCTTGACGGGGTCCGGCACGGCTGCCGTGGAGTCCGCCGTCATGTCCTGCCTCCCGTTGGGCAAGCGCATGTTGGTGCTCAACAACGGGGTCTACGGCGAACGCCTGTCCAATATGATCGGGTTGCAGCGGCTCGGTGTCTCTGAACTGAAGTCGGACTGGCACATCCGGCCTGATCCGGAACGGCTCCGGTTAGCCCTCCGGCAGCACCCCGAAGTGCACGCGGTATCGATGGTGCACCACGAGACGACGACCGGCTTGATCAATCCGGTGAAAGAAATTGCGGAAGTGGCTGATAGCCTCAACCGGGTCTTCGTCCTCGATTCGGTCAGCGGTCTGGCAGGCGAACCGATCGATATCGCCGGATCGCACATCTATATGGTGGCGGGAACGGCGGGGAAGTGCATTCAGGGGTTCCCCGGCGTCTCGTTTGTCCTGCTGCGCAAGGGATTCCTGGACCAGATGCGCAAGTATCCAAAGCGGTCCTGGTACCTGACCCTGACTCATTATGTTGATGAACAGGGACGAGGGATCGTGCCGTTCACGCCGGCTGTGCAGGTGTACTACGCCTTTGAAGAGGCCCTGGACGAGTTGCTGGAAGAGGGGTTGGCGAACCGCTTTCAGCGGTATCGGCGCATGGCAACAAGAATTCGCGAGCGGATGGCAGGTATGGGAGTGCAGCCGTTCCTGCCGGCGGACCTGCAGTCGAATACGATCACCACCTTCCATCTACCGGCCGGGCTGAGCTACGCCACCCTGCATGATCAGCTCAAGGACCGCGGCTATGTGATCTATGCCGGTCAGGGACAACTGGAATCGAAGGTCTTTCGGGTCGCCAACATGGGAGCCCTCACTGAATCCCAGATCGACGGCTTTCTGGGCGCGTTCGAGGAAGTCATGGCGGGTGCGGCGGCGCGCGCATGAAGGCGATTATCCTTGCGGCAGGAGTCGGCAAACGCCTCTGGCCGGTGACCCAGCATAAACCAAAATGCCTGATCGAGATCGGCGGGCAGACCTTGCTGTCCCGCTATCTGGAATCCCTGGCCTCGGTCAAAATCAAGCACGTGACGATTGTGGTCGGATACAAGCAGGAGATGATCAGGGCTGCCGTTGGCTCGCAGTGCCATGGGGTAGACATCTCCTATCTCGTGAACGAGGAGTTTCATCGCGGCAGCATTTCGTCGCTGTGGATTGCCAGGCAGGCGCTGATAGACGACGTGGTCATCATGGACGCGGATGTGTTGTTTCATCGGGAAATCCTACGTCGCCTGGTGGCGTCTCCCTACGAAAACTGCCTGCTGATGGACGACACGGTGAAGCAAACCGGCGAGGAATGTATGGTCGTCGTACAGGGCGAGCGTGTCATCGCCTTGAGCAAAAAGGTGCCTGATCGGTACGATCTCGCCGGCGAAGGCGTCGGGTTCCTCAGGGTGCGCCGGGCAGATACTGCGCATGTGATCACCTCCCTCAAGGGATACATTGATCAGGACCGTTGGGACATGGAATACGAAGACGGATTGCTGCAGTATTTCCGCGAGGTCAAGGTCGGGCATGAGAAAATCGGAGGACTGCCCTGGACCGAAATTGATTTCCCTGAAGATGTGACGAAGGCGGAGCGGGAGGTTCTGCCCCGGCTATAGAGCCCGTGCTCGCCGCACGCGACGCATCAATGGCGACGCGCTCTGGGGAAAGATCCGACACCGATACGCTGTTGCTAGCGACTTCTCGTGTCTTTGGCGAGGGACGAACAACGAGTCCGACGATGAGCGAAAGTACCTTACAACGAGGCGCCGAACTCCAGGGGTTGAGCACGGCCATTCTCCTGCCGGGCGCCGGTCTTTTCGCCGATCGCCCTGGGCGCGGGCTTGCCAACGTGGGCCCCTTGACCCACATCGGAGGGTTGAGCCTCTTTCAACGGACGGTCCTCACCTTGCAGCGAGGCGGCATCCGCCAATTGATCATCTTGGCCGGTCCCGATGAAGAGTTGTTGAAACAGGCGTTGGCGCGCGGGGCCCGCGTCACGATTCCGGTCCGGTGGATGCCGGTGCGGGAGTTTCCCCTCGACGATCCGCGCACATGGGAATCCCTGGCCGCTGAGGTCCGGGGCTTTTGCCTGGTGGCCGGAGTCCAGGCGGTTTTCTCCAGGGGCTTGATCGAACATTTGCGACAGACTGTGCGCGACGGCGAGGCGGTGGTGGTCACGCGAGAAGCGGGCCCGGTCGAGCCTGTGGCCGGTCGTCGGAATCCGGTGGTCGCATTTCAGGAGGGGCGGCTGATTTCATTTCATAATCAGCCCGGCCAGGTAGGCCACCAGGTGGCAGCCGATCTGGTCGTGTTGCCAGCCAGTATTTTGAACCCGCCCAACGGGGCGGCTGAGGCGTCGACGAGCGGCGCCACGGATGCCACCGGGATGACCCCCATGCGCCGCTGGCTGGAACGAGCCGCCATCGAAGGGCGTGTACGGGTGGTGTCCGCCGCATCCCATGCCGGACTCTGGTATCGCGAAGTATGGGATCAGGCCAGTATCGGCCAGGCGGAGCGGACGTTGTTCCGATCGCTGAAGGGCGACGCCGAGGGATTTGTCGACCGCTACTTCAACCGCACCTTCTCGCGCCTGTTGACTAGACTGTTCTTGCAGCTGAAGTGTTCACCGAACACCATCACCATGGTGGCGACTGTTATCGGGCTCCTCTCGGCCGTCGGGTTCGGTCTGGGTACGTACACGACCGGCATTATCGCTGCGTTGTTATTTCAACTCGCCGCTATTATCGACTGTTGCGATGGCGAGGTGGCGCGCCTCACCTTCACGGAATCCCCGTTCGGCGCCTGGCTGGATATCGCCATGGACAATGTGGTGCATATCGCCATCTTTGCCGGAATTGCCTGCGGCGCCTATGTTCGGCAGGCCGATACGGCCGAAGCGTGGGTGCCTTTGGCGCTAGGGGGCGCGGCCGTATTCGGCAATGCCATGGCGTTCTGGCTGGTCACGAAGGCGCAAAAAATCGGCGCCACCCGTGGGTGGAGTACGCCGAAGCAGGCGGCCTGGTCCGACTTCATTCTGAAAAATGTGGCGAGCCGCGATTTCTCGGTCGTGGTGTTCTTGTTTGCCCTGTTGGATAAACTCGACTGGTTTTTATGGATGGCCGCACTCGGCTCAACCGTCTTCTGGTTGATGATGGTGTGGGTGATCCGACCCTCGGCACGGGCCCGTGCTTAAGGCCGCCCTCCTTGTCCTCGGGGCGCTGACACTCTCGGCACTGGTCTGGCACATCGGCATCGGGCGTATTTACGATGCGGTGACGCAACTGGGTCCCGCCGCCATGGCGCTGATCCTGCTTCCCTCTCTCCTGATGTATGTCCTCGAAGCCTATGGTTGGCGCGTGACGCTCGGCGTCTGGGCGAACGGCGTCCCGTTTTGGCGCATCTTGGCAATTCGCACCGCCGGAGAAGTCGTGAATATGACCACTCCCACGGCCTACGTGGGAGGCGAACCGCTGAAGGCCTATCTCCTGAATCGCCAGGGGGTGCCGCTGGTTGAAGGCCTTGCCTCCGTGGTGACGGCCAAAACCACCATGACCATCGCCCAAATTCTATTCATACTCGCGGGCATCGGCCTGGGATTTTGGTTGTTGGGTTCGGGCGGATCTGCCGGACAGACGATCACCGCCGGGATGGTCAGCGTGGGACTCCTGCTGTTCGGGGTCGGCGCCTTTGTCATCGTTCAACGGCAGGGTATGTTCGGGTGGATCCTCGCAGTACTGAGGCGTATCGGCCTACGCATCCAATTTCTGGAAACTCGCGAACAGCAGTTGCTCGAATTGGATCGCACGATCGCGAGTTTTTATTCCCATCAACGACAGGCCTTCCTGCTTTCGACGGGACTGTTTCTGCTCGGTTGGCTGGCGGAAGCGCTAGAGGTCTATGTGATGGTTCTTTGCATGGGGCAATCCATCAACGTCTTGCCGGCTGTCGCAATTGGGGCGCTCTCCGTCTTTATCAAAGGGGGGACGTTTTTTATTCCAGGCAGCTTGGGTGCTCAGGATGCCGGGAACCTGTTTCTGCTCTCTGCGTTCGGATATGGCGAGGTCACGGGCATCACCTTCGCGCTCCTGCGGCGTTTTCGGGAGTTTGTCTGGATTGCGCTGGGGCTCGGCTGTCTGGCAATCGTGACCAAAGGCGCCGATCCCTCTCTTTCAAAAAAATAATTATCACCCCTTCTGAAAAGCGAATGTGTGTCAGGTTGCGACAGCGAGGACGATTCCGAATGTCCTACGGTGCGATTTCACGACAAGATGTGGCCTGATTGGTTCTCCTCGGCTACACTAGGGAGCAACACTGAGTGTGCCATTCTAAGATGACCAGCGGCATGCCCTTACAACGATGAGACAACGATGAGTGGTTCTATGCAGCCGTCACCGCAGTCCGGTCCGCGAGATTGGTCTGGCCGGAATGAGATGTCATCAGCAAGAGGGCTGCCGTCGAGCCAGGGGCGTCGATTGCCGCCGACACAGGATCCGCAGGAAGCCCTGGAATTCTGCCGGGCCTTGGCGTCGGCAATGGAACTGACAGCCACTGCCGAAGACCATCGCCAGCCACCGGCATTGATTGCCGCCATTCTGGGGCAACGCGTCGCGTCCGCTCCTCCGCCGATGTTGTCGATCGTGATTCCGGTCTTTAATGAAGAAGAGAATTTGCAGACCCTCCATACCCGCCTGACGAGAACGCTCACTGAACAAGGGCTGGATTACGAGATCGTCTTCATCGACGACGGCAGTCACGATCACAGCCCGGAAATATTGCGGCGCCTGGAATCAGAGGATCATCGGGTTGTCGTCGTGGAGTTTGCCCGAAATTTCGGCCACCAAGTCGCGATCAGCGCCGGATTAGAGCATAGTCGCGGGCGCGTCGTCAGTATTATGGATGCCGATCTGCAGGATCCTCCCGAAGTCCTGCACACCTTTTTGGCGAAATGGCAGGAAGGGTGGGAAGTGGTCTACGCCGTGCGAACCGAACGCAAGGAATGGTGGGGCAAGCGGTTGGCCTACGCGGGATTTTACCGGCTGCTTCAACGGGTCGCCAATATCGAGATTCCGTTGGATGCCGGAGATTTTTGCGTCATGGACCGGAAGGTGGTGGATCTCCTGGTCCGCATGCCTGAACGGAATCGATTTGTCAGGGGAATCCGCAGCTGGGTGGGATTCAAGCAGGTGGGGGTGCCCTATGAGCGCCAGGCGCGCCATGCCGGAACGCCCAAATACACGCTTCGGAAATTGATCTACCTTGCGCTCGACGGATTGATCTCCTTCAGCCACATGCCGTTGCGCATCATCACGTTGCTGGGCTTTACCGTTTCGCTGCTCTCGTTTCTGGTGGCGCTGTTTTATTTCATTAAGAAACTCACCATCGGTGTCGGGGTTGCCGGTTTTACGACCTTGGTCGTGTCGATCTTCTTCCTGGCTGGCATTCAGCTGATGACCATCGGCGTGATCGGGGAGTACATCGGCCGGATTTCCGACGAGGTCAAGAACCGCCCGCTGTATGTCGCCCGCCGCGTGACCAGGAGATAACCGCCATTCGCATTCTCATGTTCGATAATGAGTTCCCTCCCCTCGGTGGCGGCACGGGTGTCGTCAATTTCCATCTGTTGGAAGAGATGGCCCGGCGAACGGACGTGACGGTGGATCTCGTCACCTCCTCGCGTAGCCGGACCCGGTACGAGAGGGAGCCGTTCGCCGATCGCATCACGATTTACAAGGTGCCGGTCGACAATCAGAATATCCATCATGCGACCAACCGTGAACTGTTGCGGTACAGTTGGCGCGGCTGGCGGCAGGCTACACGATTGCTGTCCCAGCATCGCTATGACGTGAGTTTCGCCTTCGCGGGCGTGCCGGCCGGCGCTATCAGCTATCTCCTGCGCCGGACGCATGGCCTCCCCTATATCCTGTCCCTGCAGGGCCCCGATGTCCCGTGGTTCGAAGCGCGATATAACTATCTGTATCCCGTGCTGACACCGGTGATTAGACAGATCTGGCGGCGGGCCGGGGCCGTGACGGCGATCAGCGCCGAGCAGATTGCACTGGCGCATCGGACAATGCCCGATCTGAAATTGGTGACCATTCCCAATGGGGTTGATACGCGGTCGTTTGTTCCCACGGGGCCTGCGCCGCTACGTCCTTTTACGATCATCTGTGTGGCCCGTTTGATCGAACGCAAAGGCCAGCATCATCTGTTGCGTGCGTTTGCCCACCTGCGCGCAGCCGGGACTGAGCCGCTGGCGTTGATGTTCGTGGGGACGGGCGATGCCGAACCGCAGCTGCGTGAGCTGGCCGCGAGTCTGAATGTGCTGGACGCGGTGACCTTCAAGGGGTTTGTGCCGCGTGAACTGATGCCGCGGGTGTACCACGATGCCGATCTGTTCGTCCTGCCGTCCCAACACGAGGGCATGTCGATCGCGCTGTTGGAAGCGATGGCGTCCGGACTGCCGGTGGTCGTCACCAATACGGGAGGTACCGCTGAATTGGTCACGCAGGAAGAGAACGGCGAGATTGTGGCCTGGGCCGATGTGCCGGGCCTCACCGCCGCGTTGCAGCGTCTGTTGAAGGACGGCGAGCGGCGCACGCGGATGGGGCAGGCAGGGCGAAGACGCGCGCAGGAATTCGGCTGGCCGGCCCTGGCGACCCGATATCTCGAGTTGTGTGCGGGCCTGACCGTGCCGTCGATCGAGCGCCGATGCACGAGTCGTCGCCCCGTGGTGGAGGCGGCGCGCCGATTCAAGAAGGAATCGCGAGGATGAGCAGATACCCGCACGTGTGCATTCTCACCAGCCAGTATTTCGACTGGGGGATTTATGGCGGATTCGGCAGCATGTCGCGGAAGCTTGCCGAGAGCCTCGCGTCGTCGGGCCACAGGGTCAGCGTCATTGTACCAGGGCGCCGGGGGCAACAGCCGCTCGAAACCATCGGCGGGGTGGAGATCCGCAGTTTTTCTCCGCGCAATGTCAGGGACGCCTGCCGTCTCATTCGGGAATCCAACGCCGACATTTTCCACTCGCAGGATCCGACCGTACTGACGTATCTGGCGCAACGAATCCACCCGCGCTGTGCCCATGTGGTGACCAGCCGTGATCCGCGGGAGTTGAGCGACTGGTGGGTGGAGTTTCTCTACGCCACCCCGATGCGGCGCCTCCTGACACCGCTCAACTACCTCACGGAATCCGGGATTCTGGTAAGGCGCGCCGTGCGCCGTGCGGACGCGGTCTATTGCCCTGCGCATTTCCTGAAAGAGAAGGTCAAACGCCTCTACGGCCTGAAGGAATTGCCGACGCTGCTGCCCAATCTCATTGATGTGCCTGCAGCAGTGCCTCGCAAAAGCGACCGGCCGACCATCACCTTTGTCGCGCGATGGGACAAGCGCAAGCGTCCCTGGCTCTTTCTGGAACTCGCCGCACAGTTTCCCGAGTACCGGTTCGTGGCTGTCGGGAAGGGGAGCGCCTCCGCAGAAACGGGGTTCGATGCGGAGTTGCGACGGCGATTCCGTGACGTGCCAAACCTGGAAATGCCGGGGCTGATCAACCGCTTCCGCGAACCGGACCGCATGCACCAACTGCTCTCAGACACCTGGATCTTTGTCAGCACGGCGGTGCGCGAAGGGTTGCCGTTGACGTTTCTCGAAGCGGCGGCCTATGGATGCCCGATCATCAGCCGGGTGGACCCGGACCAGTTCGCGACGCGGTTCGGAAAACAGGTGCATGATGATGACTATGCCTCGGCCATACGGAGCCTCCTCGCCGAGTCGCCCTTGGAGAAGGGCCGGGCGGCGTATGACTACGTGCGTGAGACCTACGAAACCTCGCGGGCTTTGCAAGCCCACATCGAGCAGTACGGCCGCCATATTGAAGGAAGAGGTCAGGCCGCATGAAGCCTGTCTCACGGTCACGGCGTCCGATGCGGTTCTGTCTCACCGGAGGATGGTTCGACAGCCCCAATGTCGGCGACAATGCGCTTCTCCTCGGCATTGTCGAAAGCCTGGGGAAGGCCGCTCCGGCTGAATTCACCGTGTTGACGCCGGACCCGGTGCGGGTGCAAGCCCTCCATGGACTGTCGGCTCTCGCGCCGCGCCGCCATCCGATCACATTGATCCGTCTCCTCTACTCGGTTGATGCGCTGGTGTTCACCGGGGGATCGCCATTCTTCGACCATACCGTTCATATGCTCTATTGCGCGACGCTTGCGGCTGTGGCTCGGCTGTTCGGCGCCAAAATCATCGTGTGGGGGATATGGCTTCGCCCCCTCTCCAACCGGCATTGCCGCGCACTGGTGCGCTTTATATGCCGCCGGGCCGATTACCTTAGCGGACGAGATCCGGAGACAGTCCGTGGGCTATCGGAGTTGGTAAACGGAGGAGCCTCGGTTGAATTTCTCCCCGATCCGGCCACGCAGATGACACCTCTTTCAAGCGACCAAGCGAAAAGGTTGCTGGCCATAGAGGGCGTGAGGCCCAATGAGAAGGCCGTCGCGATTTGCATGAGAGACTTTCATGCGGGGCCCGAGTTCGGTGTGCATCATTACGACCGACAGTTTTCGCCGGGCGATGTGGAGCAGTATCAGGACGCAATGGCGCAGTTGGTCCGGACCTTGCTGGAGAAGACCGACTACCATATTCTGTTCTTTCCCATGCACACCGTCGATCCCGATGATGATCGTGTTCCGGCGGTGAAGGTCGTCGAGCGCCTGGGAGCAGCAGCGGATCTGGCGCGGGTGAGCGTCGTGACTCGCCAGTATCAGCCGAGAGAAATGAAGGGTATGCTCGGGCTCATGGATCTCGTCGTCGGGATGCGGTTCCATTCGTTGCTGTTGGCCTCTTCGATGGGGACGCCTATTGTCAGCATTGCTCACGCCTCCAAGTCAGAAAGTATCATGGAGCTCATCGGACAACACCAACATATGATCCGGGTTTCAGATGTGACGGGGGCGTGGTTGAGCCGTCATGCCCTCGACGTCCTGTCCCAACATGATGCGCTCCAGTCGGCCCTCAGGAAACAGTACGCATCGTTTGCGGCGGTCTATGAAACACAATTGTCACGACTGATCATGCTCCTTGGCGGAGCTGAGGGCCCCTCCTCTTCAGGGAAGTCGCAGCCACTTGCCCCCGCTGGGACGTAGGTTGCCGCCCGCCGCCTGCCATGTCAGCGAAAACCATCACAAAGGGCATCGTCTCCGTCGGAACCTGGTCTGCCACCAAGCTGGTCGTGACGGGGCTGGTTCTGCCGATCTACTCGCGCATCCTGGGGATCGATGGCTATGGTCAATATGCGTACTATGTCGCGCTGTTACTGATCAGCTCACATCCGGCCAACTTCGGTATGCGGCATGCGTTGACGAAATACATTGCCGAGCGGCCGAATGATCGGGTGTGGCAAGAGCGGTTGGCCGAATTGGCCGCTGCCGTGAATACAGTCAGTGCCGGCATTGTAGGGGGAGCCGTGCTGCTCATTCTGCTCGCCGGGGCAGGCTTCAGCCCTCAGGCGCTGATAGTGGCGGCGGTTGTGGTTGGAATTCTTTGGTGTGAACAGGCATCTCTATACGCCAGCGGCATTCTCTATGGGCTCCACCGCGAAGAAGAGGCCACGCTACCGGCCTCATTGGGAGTCATCGTCGGGGCGGCAGTGGGTGCGGGGCTGGTCACGACCGGATTCGGCGTCCTGGGGGCGCTGAGCGGAATGCTGTGTTCTGGTGTGCTCGTCGCCGCGATCACGCTTCGACGCTCACGGCGGGCGATTCATGACGCCCCTGATACCGGAAACGATGAGCCCATTCCTCGCCGCGCGTTCATGCACTTCGGCATGTCGACCATGGCATACGCCGGCGTCGCAATGATGTTGTATTCAATCGATATCCTGCTGGTTCGGCATTTTTCCGGCGATCAACAGACGGGATTCTACGCAGCGGCGGTGCAGTGGTCGGAGTTTGTCTGGTTCCTTCCCATCGCCATTGAGGGCGTGATGGTGCAGTCGACGGCTCACTTATGGGTGCGTGGCCAGGTGGAAGAGATCACGCGCTTAGTCAGCCGACTGATGCGGTATGTCGCCATGACGACGGCCTTCTTGCTGATCTTCGTCCTGGCGTTTGCCGAACACATTGTGACTGTCTACTTCGGCCCCGAGTTCCAGGGCGCCACGTTGCCGTTGCAATTGTTGATTCCCGGGGCCTTTGCCTTCTCGCTCGCACGAGTCATCAGGCCCGTGATCCAGGCGCATGGATGGGTCGTGACGTTGTTGAAGATCGTGTTCGCGGCCACGGTGATGAATATTCTCCTCAACGTGGCATTCGTCCCGCGCTGGGGTGCCGCGGGAGCGGCCGTGGCCACGTCCGTGTCGTTCATCGGCGTAGCGATGGTGTATGTCCGGTTGCTGCAGGAGGAGGGGGCCCACCCCTTTCAAGGTTTTTCTTGGGGGCGATTTATGCTCTTGTGCGCGGGGACCAGCGCGGTATTGGTGCCGATAGCCAAGGCAATTTCTGTCCCGTTGGTGGCGCTCACAGTCGGCGGAATCGTCGCGTTCGGCCTGTATTGGGGCGGCGTCTTCCGACTGGGCTTGATCCGCCTTCGTGAACTCGAGCAGATGGTGGACAGTTTGCCTGGGCCGATTCGCCGGATCGCCATCAGCCTCATGCACCTGCTCCAGCCGATCCTGGTTCGCCTTGGCGCCACTGCCGCGAACTGAACGAGTGAGAAGTCGATGGCACAGGATCATCATATCGTTTCGGTGGTGATTCCAACCCTGGGGCGGGAGACATTGGCCCTATGTCAGGCCGCCTTGGCGAAGCAGACGCGGCTACCGGATGAAGTCATCGTCGTGATCGACCGCGATCGGCGCGGCGTCGCCTGGGGAAGGAATGAAGGAATTGCCCGGGCAACGGGCGATCTGATCGCCTTTGCCGACGATGACGGCATTCCGCCGCCGGATTGGCTGGAACGATTGGTGGGCGCGCTTGATCGCTACGAGGCGGCTGTCGCGGGCGGCACCTTTCAAGAAACGGATCCCCTCCTGGATGCGATCCGTCGCCGCACGCCCCTTCCGACGGTTGAACAACTCGATCCGGGAGGCTTGGTGGGAAACGGCGGGAACATTCTTTTTCGACGAGATTGCCTGATGGACTGTGAGCGGGACGACGGGTATGTCTTCAATCCTGCCTTTGGCGGAGCGGGGGAGGATTGGGAGCTGATTTGGCGTCTACGGAAACGCGGGGCCCGAATGGTGTATGTGCCGAATCCGGTGGCCCATCTGCGCCGAGCCACGGGCGTGCAACATTTGCGACATTCATTTCAACGCGGCATGGGTATCGCACGGTTGTTTCGAGCGATGCAGGGCGATGCGAGCGGTATTGTGCCGCAGGATAGTCTGCTATGGGGAGCGGCCGGCCGAAAGATCAAGCCGCGCTGGCTGAAAGCCGTCTGGGTCAAACTGTTTGGGCCGTTTGCCCGGAAACAGTTTCGCAGCGCACGCCATTTCTGGTGGTTTTGGCTGGGAGAAAAATACCAGGCTGTCGGTTTTCTATGGGAGATGTGGCGGGGGATGTGGACATCGAACGGGAACAACCAGGGGAACGGTCGCAGCCGTCAGGCACCGTCCTCACAGCGCGCGAACCATGAGTAACGTCGAGTTGCGTACCAGGGCCTGGTTCGGCGATGAGCCGCTGACGATCGGATTCCCGTCGACGTGGAAGATTGTGGAGGTTGGCCCGCAGGACCATCCGGCGCTGACGGCAGACGGGTTGCGTGAGGGGCTGCAACGTCCCATTGGCTCTCGGCGACTCTCCGACATCGCTGTCGGCAAAACGCGAGCCGTGATCATCGTCGATGATCTCACCAGGCCGACTCCTGCCGCCGGCCTGCTTCCCGTACTCATCGAGGAACTGCTGCGAGCGGGAATGCCCGGCCGCGCGATCACCGTGCTACTGGCGGGTGGCACGCATCCGCCTGCCTCCGCAGAGGACAAGGCAAAAAAGGTCGGCCATCATCTCCCTGCTGAGGTGCGTGTATTGGCTCACGATAGCCGGGGGGAACTCGTGAACGTGGGCCGATCTCCGGGAGGCTTGCCCCTGTTAATCAATCGAACCGTGATGGAGTGTGATCTCAAGATCGGGGTCGGGTGTATCTACCCGCATCCCATCGCAGGGTTTTCAGGCGGCGCGAAGATCATCCTTCCGGCCGTCTGCGGGGTCGAGACCACCAGGATGATGCATGATTATTTGCGTGGCTCGCGTGAGCGGGGAGGCTCCATTCACACCGAACTGCGGCGCGAGATGATTGCGGTGGCAAGAACCGTCGGGCTCGATTTCATCGTGAACGTCACCATGAATCACTCTCGACAGATCAGCGGGCTCTTCGCGGGCGATGTCGTGGCGGCGCATGAGGCCGGCGTGCGTGCGGCGCATGCGATGTACACGGTGCCGTTCGTGCCTGAGGCCGACATCGTCGTGGCGGATATGTATCCCTTCGATACCAGTTGGCAGTTTGCGCAGGATCGGGGGATGTGGCCGATCGAGTATGCGGGTCCGGAGGCGTCCCGGGTGGTGATCGCCGCCTGTCCGCTTGGATTGGGCACCCATGAGCTGTTTCCCGTCGACAGTCCTCTTTGGTCACGCATTGCGAGGAGGCTGACGCATTTCCGGTGGGCTGATTTGGATCGTCCGCTCGAGAAGCTGCGCACGATGGCAAAACTGATTCGCCAGAAGCAACACCGTCTGATAGTCCTGTCCCCAGGCTTGAAGCCAGACGAGTTGACGGCGGTGTTTCCTCACGCGCAATGGTTCGGCGAGTGGCCGGCCTTGCTGGCGGCGCTCCAGGCACGACATGGCGACGGGCCGTTGACGGTGGCGGTCTACCGTTGTGCGCCGTTTCTCATTCCGAGCGGGGCTGCGGAGTTACAGCCCCACACGGTGAACCATTGAGATCCTGCCCGTCTGCCCGCACCCGCCCGAGTGGTGACGTTCGTCCTGGATATCCCATGAGCATCAGTCGAATCGGCATCGGGTTGTTCCTTCTCGTGTCCGCCTGCGCGATGGGCTTGTTTGAATTGGCCGTCACTCCACCGGTGTGGTGGGATGAGGGATGGACGCTCTGTGTTGCGCGGCAGTGGGTGGAAACCGGTCACTATGGGTGTCTGCTGAACGGTGAGCCGGCCCCACCGATCCTGGCCGGACACTTTCCTGTGGTGGCATCGATTGCTGCTGGATTCCGCCTGCTCGGCGTCGGCGTGTGGCAGGCGAGGTTTGTGGAACTGCTGTATGCCCTCGGGGCGCTGGGCTGCCTCTATTACCTTACGTTGAAACTATTCAGTCGTGATGTTGCGCTCGGCACCCTGGCGATTCTCCTGTTCATCCCCGGCAACTGGGGGATGCATCCGTTGATCATAGGGCGACAGGTCTTGGGTGAGATGCCGATGCTGTGCTTCTTCCTGGCCGGTTCCGTTTGTCTGTTGCTGGTGGACCGGCATCCTGTTTGGTGGGGAGGGGCTCTCGGCTGCTGGGGCGTGGCCCTGATGAGCAAGGCGCAGATTCGTCCATTTTTCACCCTGGCACTTCTGATGTCGAGTCTGCTGGCTGCGTTACGGGGCGAACGAAGAATCGCAGGGCTGCTGACGGGCAGCGCCGCCGGCAGCTGGGTGGTGATGTATGGCTTGAACGGGTTGCGTTCTTTGGCGTTGGAAGGCCATACCCTGCCCAACCCACCCATGCCGGGGCTTCTACAGGTATCGGCCCTTGTGTTAGTGCCGACGATCCGACTGGATGCGCTGTGGTTCACCCTGCGATTTTGCCTGCCGACAATCTGTGGATTGAGCCATGGAGTATGGACGATGTATGTGCAGTGGCGATCTCGCGTTGAGTTCACGCTGACTGACGCGGTTCGTACAATGTTGCTGACATTCGCGCTGAGTTGGTTCGGCTGGTTCTTTCTGCTCTCCCTTGGCGGGGCGCGGTATGCGTTTCCGGCATGGTTCGTCTCGACCCCATTTTTCCTGGCGCTCCTCTACGAATGGAGCCAGGGGTATGATCTGAGGGAGACGGCCCGCTCAATTTGGTCCGGTTTTCGAGCCGGACAGGCGAGGATGCCGGGGATCAAGAGTCTCGCGGTGGTGTCGCTCGTGCTCCTGTGTCTGTGGACGGCGGTGACGGCACGATATGCCTTCCGTGGGCGTGAAGATGGCAGGGCGTTGCAAGAGGTGGTGACCTATCTTCACAGTCGAGTGCCGAACCATGCCTTGATCGAAACCTATGAGAGTGAGCTGCTATTTCTGCTGAACCGTCGGTATCACTATCCGCCCGCGCAACTGAACGTGGACTTCATCCCGCAAATGTGGAAGAAAGAGCGGCATCTGACGTACGACGCCCTCGAGGCAGATCCAGACTACGTGGTGGTCGGCGAATTCGGCCGCTGGGCAGGGATCTACCGGACGCTGATCAACACCGGGCAGGTGAGGCTCATTCTCCAGGTGGGCCGCTATCAGGTGTATGAACGGGTACGTTCCTCGGGCGCCGTGTCTGGCGCATTGGCCCAATGAATTCAGGTGGTCAGTGGGTTCGCGACGCGGGTTTCGCGCTGCCCCGGTCTTCGATCGAACGCCTACCGGTTTTTTGATGGCTGACGAATGGTGCTGACCATCTGGCGGATGGTCTCGCTGACGAGCGCCGGCTGATCGAATTGGATGAAGTGACCGCTTTGGTCGGCAAAGACCTGGCGGCTATTCGTCGAGAGCTTGGTCAGGTCCTGCTGCAGATCCCCCCACATTTTCCTGAACTTGGCAGGGTTCACCTGGCCCGGCATATCCGGCCGCCAGGTCGGGCCCGTGGCCGTGACGACGACCAATGGAAGATCGCCGAGCGAACCGCTATGGCGCACTTGCTCCAGGGTTTCAATCAGCCCGTCGTGTTCATCGCTTAAGGTGGAATAATAGCCGGTCCGCAGCCAGCCGGCGCGCAGCATCGGGCGAACCTCCCGAGTGACCTTCTCCTCCTGTCCGATCAACAGCGGCGGCAGTTGGTCATATGACGCCATCAGGCGTGAGATGCCCAGCATTGTCATGGCGCGAATGGCGGGCAGTCTTGATTTTTCGATATTCGCGAATAATCGAAATTCAGCCTGACGCATTTCCAGTTCATGTCCCGCGTCCACCAGCACCATGCCGACCACTTCTTTGGGATAGTCGTGTTGGTAGAGCCGGACAACAAGACCGCCGAGAGCATGCCCGACGAGCACATAAGGACCGGAGATGCCGGCGCGCTCCAGGAGGCGATGAAGTTCACGCGCCATCCGTTGTCCCGTGCGCGGCAGTGGTCCGCGCTCGCTCCACCCGAGGCCGGCGCGATCATACGCGCAGACGCGGGTCGTCCTGGCAAGCTGCTGGTGCACCGTGCTCCAAGACAGCGACCAGCCGGGTGCAGCCGCCTCCAGCACCACCGTCGGACTTCCTGTTCCAAGGCAATAGAGGTGCAACCGGTGTCCTCCTATGTCGACCATTTGGCCGGGAGGCGGATACTGTTGCCGATCGAGCACCATGCCGGAAATTTGATAGAGGGCGCCTCCGGCCGCCAGTGCGACGACCAGACCGAGGACCCATGTGAGTGCGCGCATGCGAGCATCATCCCCTGTAACGAGTGGCGGAAGCAAACCGAGGCCAACGAGTGCTTCGTCGCAAACCAATGGCTTGGCATGGCCCCGATCGGGAAATCAGGGAACTTTGATGCTGCCGCTCACGCGGAATAGTGTTCCTGCAGATGGTCGCGCTGAAAACGAAGGATGGATCTGACAAGCAGTTCCCGGTTTTGCGAGCTCAGCCCGACGAAGCGAGCGTGGAGGCGGTACGTATCGCCCAGGAGCGGGAGCGGATCAAGCCGCAACACCTCGATAGAAGATTTGAAGAGAACTTGGCCGGGGAGGAGGAGGGTGAGGGACAGGATTTCCCCCGATTGATAGAGCGTCGTCACCATCACGCCAATACCACCGGCGCTGAGGTTGACGGATGTTTCCGTCAACTCGCCTTCGGTGTCGTCCGCGGCAACCTGAATGCAGATGGGCAGAAGGACGGTGATGCGATAAAATTCGCGGCGTTCTCTTCCGGATGGCTCTGGAGGCATGTCGGACGCCATGGCGGAGGTCAGTATAGCAAAGTCTCAGACCTGTTGAACGTGAAGCATGAAGATAGGCATGACCGCTGCCACGTTCTGGTCGAACGTCGTGTTTCGATGTTTTCATTGAGTCTGTATGGTGGGAGCCACCGGGTTCCCCTGGCGGTTGGAATCAGCTACCGCATGGGTTGGAAGAGACCAACGTGGTCAGTTGGATTGCCCCATCCTGTGTTGCCAACGGCGCAAGTGTGTCAGCTTGGGCAACTTCGTTTTGCCGTTGAAAAGATAGTTTCCGATCACACCGTACAGGTTGTAATCGACGAACAAGGGCCGGTCGGAGAGCAAATAGGCAGACGAGGCCAGCATGTGGTCGATCGGCAACAGGAGTTCGGCAAATTGAGTAGAGAGATATTTCCGGTGACTGGTCCATTCCTGAACGCAGCCCTTTCCGAACTTTCGCTCCTTGTGACGGATCAGCATGACGCGCTCGACCAGTGGTCGGGAGGGAATCACGTAGGTATCGTTCACTTTGAATCCCACCATCTCCAGGTCGGTCTCAATATAGCGGGATAGAATCAGCTGAAGGCCTTCGAGCTCCTTCGGGAAGAGGTCGAGCTTGAAGCGTCGGTCGATATAGCGCGCAACGTCCTGCCCAAAATCTGTGCGGTCGCAGATCGCGTGTTTCCCGTCGACGATGCAGGGTACCGTATGGCCACGCCCATTTGTAGCTTGGATAATGGAAGCCCGCTCGTGATAGCGGATGTTGCGAAGGCGAAATAGGATGCCGTGCCGTTCAAGGATATGCCGCACCGTGATGCAGAACGGCGACCAAGGAAGCTGGATCAGGGTGAGCATGGCGTCTATATGAAGGAAGCGAGGGGAAAGATCAACAGAGGACGGGAACGGCTGCCCGATCGTCTTCCTGCTCGCGGAACGCGCGCCCTCAGAACCGGCCTCGTTCCGCTGGTGACTATCTGTGCCTGATCAAGTTTTCGGAGCTTCCCGTCGCAGGGACTGTCGCCCGGCTAGCCCTGAAGAACTTTGGCGATCTGCTCTCTCTTTGGGTGCACGCATATACACCTCCCCTGTCGTGATCGTTCAGGATTATCATCCGGGTACCATACGAGCCGAATTAGGACTGATGATGAGCATTGCAGGAAGGTCGTTGATTTACAACACGTCGATGGGTTGTTAGTATGCCGCGCATGAAATTAGCCGTTGTGCTGTTCTGGGCGCTGCTCTCGATCCTCGCGGCTGTGGCGCTTGCCCATGTCGTCGGCGTCGTCAATCCTCACGAAAAAGTGAACGGCTTATGGCTGGTCGTGGCGGCGGCCTGCATCTATGTCTTGGCCTATCGCTTCTACGGTCGCTGGCTGGCGCGTCGCGTCGTGCACTTGGATAACACCCGTCTGACGCCGGCCGTGCGGTTGAACGACGGGGTGAACTTCCATCCCACAAATAGAGTCGTCCTGTTCGGCCACCACTTCGCGGCGATTGCGGGCGCGGGTCCTTTGCTCGGGCCGGTGCTGGCGGCGCAGTTCGGGTTTCTCCCCGGCTTTCTCTGGCTGGTGATCGGTGCGGTTTTGGCGGGGGCGGTGCAGGATTTTATTATTCTCGTCGCCTCGATGCGGCGCAATGGCCGCTCGTTGCCGGAGATCGCACATGATGAACTGGGGTCCATTACCGGCACGGCAACAGCGGTGGCGGTCCTGTTTATTGTGGTGGTCGCGCTGGCCGGGCTCGGCTTCGCGGTGGTGAATGCGCTCTACCATAACGCGTGGGGCACCTTTACGATTGCCATGACGATTCCCATCGGGTTCATCATGGGGTTTTATCTCCAGAAGTTTCGTCCGGGCGCGGTCGCCGAAGTGTCCGTGATCGGCCTGGTGTTCCTGGTTGGGGCGGTGCTGTTCGGGCGCGTCGTCGGGCAATCGTCCTATGCCTGGTTGTTCGAGTTCGAGAAGCCGGCGCTTGTCTGGCTGCTGGCCGGGTATGGATTCATCGCTTCGGTATTGCCGGGGTGGATGTTGCTGGTGCCGCGCGGGTATCTCTCAACCTTCATGAAACTCGGCGTGGTGTTTCTGCTCGGGCTTGGCGTGATTCTCATGGCGCCGACGATTGAGATGCCGCGCCTGACCTCATTTGCTAACGGGGGAGGACCGATTATTCCCGGCACCTTGTTCCCCTTTCTGTTCATTACGATCGCCTGCGGCGCCGTATCGGGCTTTCACTCGCTGGTGTCTTCCGGGACGACCCCCAAGATGATTGAACAAGAGTCCCAGGCGGTGGTGGGGTATGCGGCGATGTTGTTGGAAAGTTTCGTCGGCGTCATGGCGTTGATTGCGGCGTCGGTGCTGATTCCTGGCGATTATCTGGCCATCAATACGATGCTCTCCGCAGAGACGCTGACGGCGATGGGGTTTGCGCCATCCCGCATTGCGGAGTTGTCGCAGTTGGTCGAAGTGAATGTCGCGGGGCGGCCGGGTGGTGCGGTCTCACTGGCCGTGGGCATGGCGTCAATTTTTGCCGCGTTGCCAGGTATGGCCGGGCTGATGGCCTATTGGTATCAATTCGCGCTGGTGTTCGAGGCGCTGTTCATTCTGACGACGATCGATACGGGGACGCGTGTCGCGCGGTATCTGATTCAGGAAATGGCCGGGCGTGTCTATGCGCCATTTCGACAGATGAACTGGCAGCCTGGCGTGCTGCTGAGTAGTGCTGTTGTCGTGGGGTCCTGGGCCTACTTGATCGGAACCGGCAGCATTTCCACCATTTGGCCGATGTTCGGTGCCGCCAATCAATTGCTGGGCACGCTGGCGCTCTGTATCGGCACGACGGTATTGATCAAGATGTGGAAGGCGCCGTATCTCTGGGTGACGGCCCTCCCCATGTTGTTTGTGGGAGGCATTACGCTGGCCGGCTCGTATGAGATGTTCTGGATGTTCCTGACGAAGGCGGCGACGCTGGCGGCAGGGCAGGCCTTCGCGCTCTATCTCGACGCCGTGCTCGTTGCGGTCGTGGCGATTCTGGGGATCGTCGTCTTGAGCGACAGCCTGAAGCAGTGGTATGGGTATGTGGTTCTGAAGCGCCCATTCAGCAGCAGCGAAGTCATCGCCACTGCCGGCGGCGGATCGGCTGGTCGCGCGCAGACGGCGATTCACCATCATGATGACCGCACGTTCAAGCTGCCGCATGGCGGCGGCTGCTGTTAGGTTCTGGACGATGGCGCGAGCATAGAAGGAGGAAATCGTGGCTGACCAATCATCATTCGATGTCGTGTCGGAAGTGAATATGCAGGAAATGAAAAACGTCGTCGATCAGGCGACCAAGGAGATCAAGCAGCGGTTCGACTTCAAGGACTCCAAGACCGAGCTGACGTTGAAGGAGAAGGAAAAGGAACTCGTCGTGCTCTCCGACGATGAGTATAAGCTCAATGCGGTCATTGAAATCATCAAGAGCAAATGCGTGAAGCGCGGAGTTTCACTGAAGGCATTCGACTACGGCAGGATCGAGGAGGCGCTCGGGGCCACGGTCCGTCAAGTGATCAAGATTCAAAGCGGGATCGCTTCGGAGAAGGCCAAGGAGATTACCAAGGCCGTCAAAGAATCCAAGCTGAAAGTCCAGGCGCAGATCCAGGGTGAACAGGTGCGGGTGATCAGCAAGAGCAAGGATGATCTGCAAGCGGCCATTGCGTTCCTTAAAGGAAAAGATTTTGGGATTGATTTGCAGTTCACCAACTACCGCTAGCCTGGGGTGGTGAAACCGGCCTCCAGCTTCGTTCTCGCGTCGCTCAGAGGCTCGACGTACAACGTAGTACGCCTCGCCTCCTCGCTCGCTGCGGCCTTGCTGGGCAGCCTGTTTGACCATCCCAGAAGGAATTCCCCGGTTCCAGGATGCCCAAACTTTTCCTTTGTCTCTTGATGTTCGTCTTCGCTCTCGGCGGATGCACCGGCAGTGATCCGATCGTCGTCATTCAACTCCATCCCACCAATCCGGACATTCTGTACATCGCCACCAATGATTACATTTACAAATCGCGGGACGGCGGGAAAACCTGGAGCAATCTCTCGAAGGGGATGAGCTACTCGCGCGTCATTGCGATGGCGATCGACCCGGTCTATCCCGCCACGATCTATGCGGGCACAAAGGGAGATGCGGTCTACAAAAGTTATGACGGCGGTCAGCGCTGGACCTCGGTTCGAACCGGCTTGGACGATGCGACGATCTCGTCCGTCGTCAACCAGTTTGTTTTCGATCCGGCGGACGACAACCACATTTTCCTGGCCACCACGATGGGCGTATTCGAATCGAAGAATGCCGGGGAGCGGTGGGTGAAGAAGATGGAGGGGATGAAGGAAGTATTGATGGTGGTGACGCTGGGGATGGACCCCGCGCATCCCTCCGTGATGTATGCCGGCACTAGCGGAGGCGTGTACAAAACGAGTGATCAGGGGGCGCATTGGCTGCAGATGAATAACGGTCTGGTGCCGGAAGGTATGGTGAAGACATCGCGCGCACTCGGCGTGACATCGGTGCAGGTCGACCCCTTCGCGCCGGACACGGTCTACGCTGCGTCGCTGGCCGGTCTGTATAAAACCACGGATGGTGCGGTCTCATGGGTGCGTATCGGTGAGTCGTTGCAAGATCAGATGATTGTGGCGATGGTACTGGATCGCGCGCGGGCCGGGGTGATGTATCTCGCCGCGCGGGATGGCATTCACCGGAGCGAAGATGGCGGCAAAACCTGGGCGGCATTCAATGAGGGACTGACGACAACCAATATCCGTTCTCTCGCGCAAAGCGCCATGGATCCGCAGGTCTTGTTCGC
This sequence comes from Nitrospira sp. CR1.1, assembly GCA_014055465.1. Classification (NCBI taxonomy): domain Bacteria; kingdom Pseudomonadati; phylum Nitrospirota; class Nitrospiria; order Nitrospirales; family Nitrospiraceae; genus Nitrospira; species Nitrospira sp. CR1.1. The sequence goes on along the minus strand of WIAF01000002.1, from coordinate 456,540 downwards.
GGGTACGAACGGCAGCGGGCTCTATAAGAGCGTGGATGGCGGCGCCCATTGGCAGCCGATGCCGTCGGTGTTTCCCAAGGACTAGCAGGCTGTCGGATGAGGTCGCCCGCGGATGGATGTGCCGTTATCGCCGGGGCTGGCTATTCAGGGAGGAGTCGCCGATGGCAGGACCGACTCCTCGAATGTGCGCCGAGGAGGAGTGCTCTGCGTTTTCGCCCGCGTTGATCTCAAATCCCGATACATTCGGCAAGGTCGTGTCTTGTGTGTGGGCGCCGACACGATCCGTCAAGACGCTGTCCCTGAGATCTTCCCCTCTTCTGGGGCGCAGGGATTCGTTGACGTTGCTGTAGGGCGAGACCGTGGCGCCGATGTCCGCGCCGAAGCTTGGGTTGAGTGCGCGGTTCAAATTCGTGTTTTCGATGTCGCCGCCGATCCTGGTCGGGATGGTGGTATCCTGAATATCCATGCCGGTCGGGGCGGAAGCTGCCGGTCGTTTCGGTCGGATATCATGCGCAATCGTCTCGCGTTCATCTTCAATGCGTCGTTCTTCTCTCCCGCGCTGCTCGTAATCCAGTGAGTCGAGCTTTTCGTATCGCGTGAGGAGGCCCTTCATCCGGGTCCTGAGTTTCTTGAGATCATCTCGCGCGATGGCGACGGTGCCGACAATTTCGCTGAGCGTCCATTGCCGGGCAAAGGTGCCGAGTTTTGGAGACTGGCCGGGGCCGCCGCCCAAACCGTCCACGCCGCTTCCTACGCCGAATCCCGCGCTGTTGTAGATGCCTTTTTGTTGGACCGACATCAAAATGTGGTTGGACTGTTCGAGAAGTTCGTCGATGCGATCGACGGAATCCCATTCGCTGGCGCAGCATTCCAGAAATTCCCGGTAGTCGCGGGTGAATTTCGAGGCGGTATTTTGAATGTCGACGATTTTGAGCGGTGCTTTCGTTTCGGATTCACTGTGCTTGTCCTGATTCCCTGAGGCGGGTTTCTTCTCATCCCGCTCCGCGTCGTACAGAGGGGTACAGCCAGCATCAGGGGTAGCGGTGATGCGCTTATCGGCGGTGCGACCCGGGCACCAGTAGATTTTCCCAGGCTGGTTCAGCGGGTTGTCCGATCTGAATTCTCCTGCCTGCGCGGGAGGCAGAAGGGTCAGCAGGACCAACCCGGTGAATACTGACGCGAACGAATAACGAGGGTGCAGCGCAATGGTATACATCGTGAGATTGATGATGCCCCGCAAAGGACGTTGTGTCAATGAAAGGGGGGAATTGTGATGTGCTTGAAAAGCCCGAGGCTGTTCGCTACCCTCCCGCATAATTGAGGTTGTTCACGTTCGTAGCGAAGGGGAATGCCCATGCCCGTGATCTATATCGACGAAGCTGCGGCTCACGCAGGACAGGACGTCACGATTCGCGGATGGCTCCGCAGCCGGCGCGATAAGGGGAAGCTCCATTTTCTGATTGTGCGGGACGGGACCGGCGATATCCAGGCGGTCGTGAGCAAAGGCGCGGTTGGGGACGAGCAGTTTACTCATTCGGCCGAGCTTACGCAGGAGTCGAGCGTCGTCCTGACCGGCACGTTACGGCAGGATGCGCGCGCCCCGGGCGGGTACGAACTTGATGTGAAGCATCTCGCGGTCGTGCAGGTCGCGGAACCGTTTCCGATTCAGCCCAAAGAGCACGGTACAGGATTTCTGATGGAGCATCGGCACCTCTGGCTGCGTTCCAGCCGCCAGCATGCCGTGCTACGTATTCGGCATGAGATCATTCGCGCCTGCCGGAACTTTTTCGATGATCGCGGTTTCACGCTGGTCGACGCGCCGATCTTTACACCCAATGCCTGTGAAGGCACTACCACGCTGTTTCAGACGCAATATTTTGAGGAGACGGCCTATTTGACGCAAAGCGGCCAGCTGTACAGTGAAGCCACCGCCGCAGCTTTTGGAAAGGTGTATTGCTTCGGGCCGACGTTCCGCGCGGAAAAATCCAAGACGCGCCGGCATCTGATGGAGTTCTGGATGGTCGAACCGGAAGTGGCGTTTGCGGAGCTGCCGGACATGATGGATCTCGCCGAACAGTTTCTCTCGCATATCGTGGCTGCTGTGCTGAAGACGCGCCGTGCCGAATTGCAGGTGTTGGAGCGGGATCTCGCCAAGCTGGAGCGTGTGACGGCGCCGTTTCCACGCATCACATATGAGGAAGCCGTGGATATCCTTCAGCGGAAAGGACATCCCGCAAAGTCGGGAGATGATTTTGGCGCGGAAGACGAAACTATTCTGTCGAAAGAATTCGATCGCCCCGTCATCGTGCATCGGTATCCCGCCGCCCTGAAAGCCTTCTATATGGAGACCGATCCGGCTCGACCCGATCTCGCGCTCTGCATGGATGTGTTGGCTCCCGAAGGGTATGGAGAAATCATCGGCGGCGGGCAGCGCATTCATCAACACGAGAAACTATTGGCGCGCATACAGGAACAGCATCTTCCGGTAGAGGCGTTTCAATGGTATCTCGATCTGCGCCGGTTCGGTTCTGTTCCTCATGCCGGATTTGGAATGGGCATTGAGCGCGCCGTGGCGTGGATCTGCGGGTTGGAGCATGTGCGGGAGACGATACCCTTTCCCCGGATGTTGTATCGCTTATATCCATAGGTTTTCCCCATCCTTTCTGTTCTGGTGATCGGTCATACGATCACCAGAAATGCTGCCATTCGATCTGTCTGATTTTCTGGACGGGTCCCACTTTCCTCGGCCTCTTTTATGCCGCAATTCACAAGATGGTGGGTAAGTTTCCCACAAGATTGTCCACAGATGTGGATAACGCACGTGCCAAATTCGGCACACCATGCGATGGGCGAAAAGCGAACAATATTCTTGATAAATTGGAGCAAAATCTGTTGACAGCTGTTTCGTTGGGTGTATACTCCAGCCAACATGTGGTGAAAAGTGGGTGGAAATGGGTGTATGAATTCTGCTCGCGGTTCCCATGAGCCGGTTTTGGTCGACGAGATCTTGTTCTGGCTGCAGTGCAAACCAGGTGGAATTTACGTGGACTGCACTCTCGGATATGCAGGGCTCGCTACCAGGATTCTCCATCACACTGCTCCAGATGGCATTCTCATCGGGATCGATCGCGATGCGGCCGCGCTCGAAGAATCTCGCACGCGCCTGCAAGGTGTCATGTCCCGGGTGCATCTCCGGCATGGAAACTTTTCTGAGCTTACAACGCTCGTGGCCCAGACCGGACTCCAACATGTGGATGGTGTGGTCTTCGATCTCGGCGTCTCTTCGCCGCAACTCGATCGTCCGGAGCGCGGATTCAGTTTTCGTGATGATGGACCATTGGACATGCGCATGGATCAGCGCGAGGGCCGCACGGCGGCCGACCTCATTCGTGATTTGTCGGAACGCGAATTGGCTGACGTGATCTATCAGCTCGGCGAAGAGCGGTATTCGCGAAGAATCGCCCGCGCGATTGTGCAGGCGAGAATGCAATGCGCAATCGGGACGACGCGGGAATTGGCGGCGGTGGTGGAACACGCGGTGCCGGCTTCCTACCGCCATGGGCGGATCCATTGCGCCACGCGAACGTTTCAGGCGTTGCGGATTGCCGTGAACCGGGAGTTGGAAGTGCTCGAACCGGCACTGCGCGATGCCGTTGCTACTGTGGCGCCTGGGGGGCGGGTCTGCGTCGTGTCGTTTCATTCGCTTGAAGACAGAATTGTGAAACATACGTTTCGGGCGCTGGCAAATGGCCCCGAGGCTTCAGTGAAGGTGCTGACAAAAAAACCGGTCATCGCTTCGGAGAGCGAGTGTGACCATAACCCGCGGTCGCGCAGCGCAAAGCTGCGTGTCGTGGAGCGCAAGTCCAAGGAGTCTATGCAATGAAAGCCGTCGCGTTTGCCGCGGTCACGTCGTTGGTGTTGCTCTTTGTGTGGGAACGGGTGGACATCGTTCGCATCGGATACCACATCGAGCGGCTGAAGACGCAAAAAGTGCTCCTCGAGCGCGAGCGGGATGAGCTGCAGGTCAAGCTTTCCGGGCTCACGGCGCCTGAGCGGATCGCGCGTCTGGCCAGCGACAAATTAGGCATGATGCAGCCGGAGAAGGGGCAAGTCGTCGTTATTAATATCGAGCCGGAGACGCCTGCGAATCCCGTCGCCACAGAAGGCGAAGTCCGGATTGCAAAGAACATTGTCACTCGGAGAGCGCGATAGTGGCTTCGACCGCCTTTCGTGGGCGCCGAATCGTGGTGGCCTGCGGGTTGGTGGTCGCGTTTGTCCTGGTGATCGTCCGCCTCGTGAATCTTCAGGTGATGCAATCGGCGGAGTTGACCGTCAAGGCCGATCGGCAACATCAGAAGAATGTCACGCTGGAGGGAGCGCGCGGCACAATTTACGATCGCAACAGCAAGGTCCTGGCAATGAATATGGATGTGCCGTCCGTGTTCGGAGTGCCTGCCTCGCTCGGCAACCCGGGAGTGGCGGCGCGCAATCTCTCGTCGATTCTGCATGTGAAGGCGGCGGAACTCGAAAAAAAGTTGAAGCAGGAAAAGCATTTCGTCTGGCTGGCGAGGAAGCTGGAGCCGGAACAGGGACGCCGGCTTGAACGACTTGGGCTCGACGGGGTCGGCGTGGTGATGGAGGGGCGGCGATTTTATCCGAAGGGGCCGCTGCTGTCGCATGTGCTGGGATTTGCCGGGATGGATGATCGCGGCCTGGAAGGGGTGGAGCTGCGGTACGAACAATATCTGCGCGGCGAAAAGCGGGCCGTCGTGTTGCAGCGGGATGCGCTGGGGCGCGCCGTCTTCCCCAAGGGCCTGAATGAGGAAGGGGCCGCGGCTGGACATAGCCTCACGCTGACGGTCGATGAGGTGGCGCAGTATATTGCCGAGAAAGAGCTGGATGAGGCGGTCACTCGATCCAATGCCAAGTCCGGCACGATCATTGTGATGGATCCCAGGACCGGCGCCGTGCTGGCTATGGCCGTGAGTCCGCGATTCGATCCCAATACGGTCGGCGCGCTGGTTCCCGATCGATGGCGTAACCGCGCCTTGACCGACACCTACGAACCGGGCTCGACGATGAAGGCTGTCATTGCAGCTGCGGCGTTGGAAGAGAAGGTCATGACTCCGGGCAGCATGATTTATGGCGAAAACGGGCAGTTTGCGATTGCGAATACGATCATCCATGACCATGAGAAAGCCGGGTGGATGACGTTTGCGCAGATGATTCAAAAGTCGAGCAATATCGGCGCCGCCAAGGTGGGCATGGCGCTGGGAGAATGGCGGGTCTTCGACTATTTGAAGGAGTTCGGCTTCGGAGACAAAAGCGGCATTGATCTGCCGGGTGAAACCGCCGGGTTGCTGCGAGGGCCCCGCCAATGGGGCAAACGTTCTTTGGCCTCCATTTCCATGGGACAGGAGGTTGGCGTCACGCCATTACAAATGGTGACGGCGATGTCGGCCATCGCTAATGGCGGCGTCCTCATGAAACCCTATGTGGTCTCGGAGATTCGCAACGCGAAGGGACAATTGGTCGCGCAGAATATGCCCCAAGCCAAACGGCGTGTCATCTCCGCCGATACGGCCAGGACATTGACGACGCTTTTGGAGGGCGTGGTGACCCACGGGACAGGCGGGAAGGCGGCCATCCCGGGCTTTCGAGTGGCCGGCAAGACCGGAACCGCTCAGAAGGTTGATCCCCGCACCGGCAAATATTCCTCCACCCTTTTGGTCGGATCGTTTCTCGGGTACGTCCCCGCGGAAGATCCCCGGCTGGCCATGATTGTGGTGATCGATGAACCGCGCGGAGAAGCCTGGGGTGGTGTTGTCGCAGCCCCGGTGTTCCGTCGAGTCGGAGAGCAGGTGCTCAATTATCTGGGGGTTGCAGTGGACGAACCGGTTAAGCTGGCGATGGCCGGGCTGGAATCCTGAGATGACGCTGGATGAGTTGATCAGTCCCATTCAGGGGCGTCTAGGCGTTTTGGAGCGGAGCGGGGATCAGCGGGTGACGATTACGGCCGTGACCGATGATTCCCGTCAGGCTGAGTCGGGGGCCGTCTTTGTCGCCGTGCCGGGAGAGCGGGTCGACGGCCACGAATTTTTAGATCGGGTCGTAAGGGCGGGGGTGGCGGCAGTCGTCGTGGGACGCCATGTTGAGGTTGGATCGACTCCGTGCATTCGCGTGCAGGATTCCCGGGCGGCATTGGGGATTCTCGGCAGCCGGTTTTACGGAGATCCCTCTGCCGCGCTCCGCATGATCGGAGTGACGGGCACCAACGGGAAAACCACGACCACCTATGTCGTGAAAACCATGCTGGAGGCGGTGAATCGGCAGGTCGGTTTGATCGGCACAGTCGCGTACCTGGTCGGGAACGAATCGATTCCGGCGTCGCATACCACGCCCGGCGCGTTGGAGTTGCAGAAATTATTTGCACGAATGGTCGAGAAGAGGTTGGATACGGTCGTCATGGAAGTGTCGTCTCACGCGTTGGCCCTTGACCGAACCGCCGGCTCGGAATTCGATGTCGCGGTGTTTACGAACCTCACGCAGGACCACCTCGACTTCCACCTGGATATGGAACGGTACTTCCAGGCAAAGCGCAGATTGTTTGTCGGGCTTGGCCAGTCGGGCGCGCGCAAGCCAAAGAAACGAGCCATCATCAATGCGGATGATCCCTGGGGCGGACGGATTCGTGAAGCCTGCACTGTGCCGGTATGGACGTATGGTCTGCACCGGCAGGCCGACATTCGCGCAGATGAGGTGAAGCTGTCTCCTTCGGGCACCAGTTTTACGCTGCGCACCCCGAGCGGCAGTTGCGCGATCCAAAGTCGGTTGGTGGGAGAGCACAACGTCTCCAATTTGCTGGCTGCCATCGGCGTCGTGCTGCACGAAGGTTTGACGCTGAACCAGGTTCGCGCCGCGGCGGGCGCCGTCTCCAATGTGCCGGGGCGATTTGAGCGGGTTGAGGCGGGGCAGGATTTTACGGTGGTGGTGGACTATGCCCACACCGAAGACGCATTGGTTCGATTGTTGACCGCCGCGCAGGCTCTGCGCACCGGTCGTATCATTACCCTGTTCGGATGCGGTGGCGACCGGGATCGCACGAAGCGTCCGAAAATGGGGCGCGCCGCCGTCCAGTATAGCGACGTGGTTATCCTGACCTCGGACAATCCACGCACGGAAGACCCGGCTGTGATTCTGAGCGAGGTCGAGCTCGGGGTGAAGGAAGCGTTGGCGGCTCGTAGCCATGTTCGGTATCGGATGATTGCGGATCGCCGGGCGGCGATCGAAGCTGCCATCGGGGAGGCAAAAGCCGGCGATATGGTGTTGATCGCGGGGAAGGGACATGAAGATTATCAGATCGTGGGAACGACGAAACATCACTTCGATGATCGGGAAGTGGCGCGTGAAATGATCGAGGCGCGCCGGTCCTGACATTCAGCGAGGCATGACATGCGGGAGCATGGACATCGTGGCGTAATGGCGCTGTTTACCGTTGAAGAAATGTGCGAAGTGTTGGGCGCCAAGTCGTCGACAGGCTTGAGTCCGCAGGATTTGAAGCAGCGGATTCGGCGTGTGGTGACCGATTCTCGTCTGGTGCGCAAAGGCGATCTGTTCATCGCCTTTCAGGGAGAGCGATTCGACGCGCATTCGTTCGTGCCCAAGGTCTTTGCGCAAGGCGCCGTCTGCGCCATCGTGCAGGAAGACTACCGACTTCCTCCGATGAAGCCCAGGACCGGCGCGCCCATTGTGCTCGGCGTGCGGGATACGCTCGAAGCCTTTCAGCGGTTGGCCACGCACTACCGCAACCGATTTCCCATTCCGGTCATTGCCATCACGGGAAGCAACGGGAAGACGACGACGAAAGAAATGGTCGCGCATGTGGTCGCGCAACGCTGGAAAACCCTCAAAACCGAGGGCAATCTCAACAATCGGATCGGCGTGCCGCAGACATTGTTCCAATTGGCGCCGCGGCACCAGGCTGCGGTGATTGAAATGGGCGTGGATCAGCAGGGACAAACGACCCGGTTGTGCGAAATCGCGAGGCCGACGGTCGGCGTGATTACCAATATCGGACCGGACCATCTGGAGTTTTTCGGCAGCATGGAAGGGTCTGCGCAAGCCAAAGCCGAATTGCTCGACCATCTGCCGGAGGACGGGGCCGTTGTGCTGAATGCCGACGATGAGTATTTCGATTACCTTGCCGCAAGGGCACAATGCCGGGTCGTGGCATTCGGCGCGTCACCCAAGGCGGCCGTTCGCGCCGCGAATGTTCGAACCGATGAAAAAGGCGGGACCAGCTTCGGACTCATCCTGCCGGGCAAAAGTCGCCAGACGGAAGTGCGGATCCGAACGCAGGGGCAGCACAATGTGAGCAATGCCTTAGCGGCGGCGGCCGTGGGTTATGCCTTGGGTCTGTCCGGCGCCGCCATCGCCGAGGGATTATCGAAGTTCCGCCCGGCGGCGATGCGATCGCAAATCAGCCAATCGCATGGCGTCCAGGTCATCAACGATTGCTACAATGCCAACCCGGCCTCCATGAAGGCGGCTATCCAATTGTTGGCGGAGCTGGGGCGGGGGAAACGATCGATCGCGGCTCTGGGCGACATGCTGGAGTTGGGCGCGGATACCAAGCGTCTACACCGGGAAGTCGGGGCGTTTCTGGCCGCGCAGGGGATCGGGCACCTGTTGGCGTGCGGCGCATTAGGACGGGAGTTGGCGGAAGGGGCTCGTCAGGCCGGTATGGCGTCCGAGAGGATTGCCGAACTGCCCGATGCGCAGGCGGCCGCCACGGCCCTGGCGCGCATGGTCCGGCAAGGCGACGTGGTGCTGGTGAAAGCTTCGCGCGGAATGCGCATGGAACAGGTCGTGGAGGCCGTGACGGGAATGCGGCGAGTGGCGAGAAAAGCCTGTTAGCTGCAAGGGATTCAAAGGAATTTAAAATCCGCCGAACTATGGCGGGCAAAGAAGCCGTAGGATGTTATACAACTGGCTCTACCCACTTCATACACAGTTTTCGTTTCTGAACGTCTTTCGCTACCAGAGTTTCCGGATCATCTACGCAGCGGTCACCGCGTTTCTCATCGCATTCGTGATGGCGCCTTGGGTCATCCGGAAACTGCAGGAGATTAAGCTCGGCCAGCAGATTCGCGACGACGGGCCGAAGCGGCATTTGGCCAAGAGTGGAACGCCGACGATGGGCGGCATTCTCATTATTTTTGCGGTGGTCTTGTCCACGCTCTTGTGGGCCGATATGACCAATCGTTATGTGTGGTTGGTGGTGGTGGCGACTGTCGGGTTCGGCGCAGTGGGATTTGCCGATGATTATCTGAAATTCATCAAGCGTCAATCGAAAGGCCTGTCGGCTGCGCAAAAATTTTCCGGCCAGTTCCTGGTGGCCTTGGCCATCGGCGTCTTTCTCTACAGCCTCCCGAGCTACACGACGAAACTCAGCGTCCCGTTCTTCAAATTTTTTACGCCAGACCTGGGCTGGTTCTACATTGTGTTCGTCATTCTCGTCATCGTCGGCAGTTCCAATGCCGTGAATCTGACGGACGGGCTCGATGGTTTGGCGATCGGCCCGGTCATGATCGCCTCGCTGGCCTATACCATCGTGGCGTATGTGACCGGGAACCGCGTGATGGCCGAATACTTGTTAATTCCGTACATCGAAGGCGCCGGAGAAATCGCCATTTTTACCGGAGCGATTTTAGGGTCGAGCCTCGGCTTTCTCTGGTTCAACACCTATCCGGCTTCTGTCTTTATGGGCGACGTGGGCTCCCTTCCGTTGGGCGCGGCGCTCGGAACGGTGGCGGCCATCAGCAAGCACGAACTGTTGTTGCTCCTGGTCGGTGGGGTGTTCGTCATCGAAGCCCTGTCTGTCATCCTGCAGGTGGGATCCTACAAATTGCGGGGGAAGCGTATTTTCAATATGGCTCCAATCCATCATCATTTTGAGATGAAGGGATGGGACGAGCCGAAAGTGGTGGTGCGTCTATGGATCATTGCCATTTTGCTGGCCTTGCTCAGCTTGAGCACGCTCAAACTGCGGTAGACGGGGACTCATGAACGTCAAGGATCTTCAGGTCACGGTCGTCGGTCTCGCCAGGAGCGGTGTCGGCGCTGCGCGGCTCTTGCATCACCTTGGAGCGCGGGTGACCGTGGCCGACCGGAAAGAACAACAGGAGCTCACGGCCATCCTGTCGCAGTTGGACGGGACGAGCATTGCCGTCCGGGTGGGGGATCGGTACGAATCGGCGCTTGAGGACGCGGATCTTGTGGTGATCAGTCCCGGCGTACCGACGCAGCTGGATGCCTTCAATCGCGTGCGCGCTCGCGGAGTTCGAGTTATCGGGGAACTGGAGTTGGCATCGCGGTATATGACGGCGCCGATCGTGGCCGTGACCGGAACAAACGGGAAAAGCACGACGGTCACACTGATCGGCAAGTTTTTGCTGGAGAGTGGCAAACGCGCCTTTGTCGGCGGCAATCTGGGCATCGCGGCCAGCGAAGCGGCCCTGGCTTGTGTCCAGGCGAAGCCGGGAAGCCCCGCCCCGTATGAGTATGTGGTGTTGGAAACCTCCAGCTTTCAGCTTGAAACGATCGAACAGTTCCATCCCTGGATCGCCTCGATCTTGAATGTGACGCTGGACCATATGGACCGCTACAGCTCGGTGGAAGAGTATGTAGCGGCCAAAGCGCGTATCTTCGCCAATCAAACCGCCGGAGACTATTCACTCTTCAATCTGGACGACATGCGGGTTGCCGCGCTTCGCGGAAAGACGAAGGCCGCTGTTCTGGGTTTCAGCCGAAGTGGAGCCACGGTTTCAGGCGTGGCCGGGGCCACGGTGCTGGACGGGGATCTCATCGTGACGACGGTGCGGGGGCAGCGCGAGGAAATCTGTCGCCGGAGCGATATGCGCCTGATCGGGCTTCACAACGTGGAAAATGTGATGGCGGCAGTGACCTATGGTTTGTTGTGCGGCTGCTCCATCGAAGCCATCCGCGCCGTGCTGCGATCCTTTCCCGGTTTGGAGCATGCCCTGGAAGTGGTGCGTGAGCGCCGCGGGGTTCGGTATGTGAACGATTCCAAAGGCACGAATGTCGATGCGGTCTTGAAAGCCCTTGAGGGCATCGAACAGCCGATCTGGTTGATCGCCGGAGGGCGCGACAAAGGCGGCGATTTTTCCCGCTTGGAAGGGATGATACGCCAGCGGGTCAAGGGCCTCATTCTCATTGGTGAGGCGGCGGGCCGTATTCAAAAGGCGATGGGTGATTTTGACGGATGTCGTCCTGCAGCGACTCTCCGCGACGCCGTGGAGCTTGCTGCTCGCGAGGCGCAGCCCGGTGAGGTGGTTCTACTCTCGCCGGCCTGCGCCAGTTTTGACATGTTTGCGGATTACCAAGACCGGGGCCGGCAATTCAAGGCGCTGGTCCAGTCGCTTCCGGCGTGAGGCCGGAAGTCGCGCGGAGGAACGACAGCTGAACAATGGCACAGCAAGCGCTCGGGACTCTGAAGCTGCCCTGGTCGACCTCGACCCAGCGGGCGTCCAAGCGCGTGCCGGTGGATCCGGCGCTCTTGGCGGTTACCCTTATCCTCGCTCTGATAGGCGTGGTGATGGTGTTCAGTGCCAGTGCTGTGGTGGCGGGAAACCGCTTTCACGACCCCTGGTATTTCCTCAAACGGCAGGTGGCCTGGCTGGTCGTCGGTTTGCTGGTCATGCATGTCGTCTCGCGGATCGACTATACGATCTGGAAGAAGCTGGCGATACCCCTGCTCTGCGGGGCCACGCTGTTGTTGGTCCTGGTGCTCATTCCATCGCTCGGGAACGTGGCCAAGGGGGCACGGCGGTGGCTGCACCTGGGGCCGATCAATATTCAGCCGGCCGAGGTGGCGAAATTCGTGGCCATCATCTACGCGGCAGCCTATCTGACCAAGAAGCAGGATCAGATTACGCAGTTCGCAAGGGGGTTGTTACCGCCGCTGATCGTGATCGGCTTGCTGAGCGGGCTGGTGCTGCTGGAGCCGGATCTGGGCACTGTGGTGGTGATGGGGCTCGTGGTGGCGACCCTGCTGTTTCTGGCAGGGGCGCGGATCAAGCACCTGGTGATCCTGTCCTTGTGCGCCTTGACGGGGGTGGCCGCGCTCATCCTGACGTCAGCATACCGCTGGAAACGGTTTCTCATGTTTTTGGATCCCACGAAGGACCCTTCCGGAGCGGGCTTTCAGATCACGCAGTCGTTTTTGGCCTTCGGGAGCGGCGGTCCGTTCGGGGTCGGGTTGGGAGAGGGCAAACAGAAATTATTCTTCCTGCCGGAGGCGCACACCGATTTTGTGCTCGCATTGGTCGGCGAGGAGTTGGGGTTGTTGGGCACCGTGACGATCGTGTTGCTGTTCGGCCTCTTTGTGATCAAGGGGGTTCAGATTGCGGGCCGGGCGCGGCATTCCTTCGGGAAGCACCTGGCGATGGGCATCACGATGTTAATCGGCATGCAGGCCTTGGTGAATGCAGGGGTCGTCACGGGACTGTTACCCACCAAAGGGTTGACGCTCCCGTTCGTCAGTTACGGTGGTTCGTCGCTCATGGCCAACCTGTTCGGGGTGGGGATTCTCCTGAGCATTTCGCGCGACCGGCAGGGCGGGCACGGCGGCCAGGACAGCAGCGGATCCCGAGGCGCGCGGAAGCGCGGGGTGATCACGGAATGACTATCGTGATTGCAGCAGGAGGCACAGGCGGGCACCTGTATCCGGCCATTGCCGTGGCCCGGGAATTTTTGCGGCGGGACCCCTCGACGCGCATCCTCTTCGTCGGAACGACGCGTGGCATTGAGCAAAAGGTCCTGGCCCATGAAGGGCTCCCCTTGCGGTGCATCACGGCGCATCCGTTCATGGGCAAAAAGCCGGGTGAGATGGCGAAGGCGCTCATCACCATTCCGGTCAGTCTCTGGCAGTCGCTGAGGGTACTGAAACAGCAGGGCGCTGATCTGGTGTTCGGCGTGGGAGGATACACCAGCCCGGCGATGCTGGTGGCAGCATTTTTGCGGCGCGTTCCCGGCGTAATTCTCGAGCCGAATGCCTATCCGGGATTGGCAAACAAAGCCGTCGCGCCGCTGGTGCAGCGTATTTTTCTGGCGTTCGAGTCGACGAGACAATTTTTCGATCGACGGAAGACAAGCGTGGTCGGAACGCCCGTGCGACAGGCATTCTTGGAATCTTCCGCGCCTGAGGCGGTGCGGCGCGAGATAGGACCGCAGCGGCGCCTGTTGATTTTCGGCGGTAGTCAGGGGGCGAAGGCCATCAACTCCGCGATGATTGACGCGTTGCCCCTGCTCGCAACCATGAATGCCCGATGGACCATTACGCATCAAACGGGGGAGGCAGATCATGCCCGGGTTGCGGCCGCCTACGAACAGGCGGGAATCTCCGCGCAGGTCGTTCCGTTTCTCTACGACATGCCCACGGCGCTCCGCGCAGCAGACCTGGTTGTGGCGCGGGCCGGTGCCATGACGATTGCCGAATTGACGGTCTGTGGGAAGCCGGCGATTCTGATCCCGCTCCCCACAGCCATCTACAACCATCAGTTGCGGAACGCGGAAGTGATGGCGAAGGCGGGTGGGGCGGTCCTCCTGCCTCAGGCGCAGTTGACCGGGGCCGGTCTGGCGCAGGCCATGACGGAAATTCTGGGCGACCCGCAACGACTGGAGACCATGAGCCGGCACAGTTGGAAGATGCGCCGCAGTGATGCGGCGGAAACTATCGTGCGAGAATGTTATGACGTCATAAGGAGGCGCCATGAGGCCAGCGACAGCGCTCGCGCCCTATGAACTACGAGAGCGGGAGAGACAGCAACAGAATCGCAACAACGGACAGCGATCATTTGGCGGACAGGAGCTAAGGCGGACGGCGATGTTCAGAAAGACACAACATATTCATCTAGTGGGAATCGGCGGGTCCGGGATGAGCGGCATCGCCGAGGTATTGTTGACGCTCGGGTACAGGGTCAGCGGATCGGACCTCAGCCAGTCGGAAACGACTCGCCGGCTTGAGGAACTGGGAGGGCGCATCGCCATTGGCCACCATGAGTCCAATATCGGCGAAGCGCAGGTGGTGGTGATTTCTTCCGCGGTGGCTGCGACCAATCCTGAAGTGGTTGCGGCGAAGGCGCGGCAGATTCCGGTCATCCCACGCGCTGAAATGTTGGCCGAGTTGATGCGGTTGAAGTTCGGCGTGGCGATCGCCGGCGCTCATGGCAAGACGACCACGACATCAATGGTGGCGAATGTGCTCGCGCAAGGCGGGTTGGATCCGACCATGGTGATCGGGGGCAAGGTGAATGCGTTGGGGAGTCATGCCCGCCTCGGACGGGGCGATCTGCTCATTGCAGAAGCGGACGAAAGCGACGGCTCGTTTCTGCGTCTGGCGCCGACGATCGCCGCGGTCACCAATATCGACCGGGAACATCTGGACCATTACGGCAGCATGGAGCGGCTCAACGACAGTTTTCTTGAGTTTGTGAACAAGGTCCCGTTCTACGGACTGGCCGTGCTCTGCTCCGATGACGAACGGCTGCGCCATCTCCTGCCGCGTGTGGTCAAGAGATACCAGACCTATGGTTTGAACGAACATCCCGATCATGTGCCGGATTTTCGCGCGACCGATATCAGCTTGCGGCAATGGGGTTCGGAGTTTCGGGTGTTTTTTCGCGGCCGTAACCTGGGTCCGTTCCGGTTGGGCATTCCCGGCATCCACAATGTGTCGAACTCGTTGGTCGCTATTGCGATCGGCATGGAGCTGGATATTCCGGTCGATCTCATCCGGAAAGGCCTGGCGGCGTTCAGCGGCGTCGAACGCCGGTTTCACCTGCGCGGGGAAAAGGCCGGCATTATGGTGGTGGACGATTACGGCCATCATCCGACCGAAGTCCGGGCCACGATTGCGGCCGCGAAGCAGGGCTGGGACCGGAGGGTGGTCGTATTGTTTCAGCCCCATCGCTATAGCCGTTCGCGCGACTTGATGCAGGAATTTTCCCATGCGTTCGACCAAGCCGATGCGCTGTTTATGACGGAGATCTATGCGGCGGGCGAGCAGCCGATTCCCGGCGTGTCCGGGGCCAAGTTGGTCGAGGCCGTGAAAACCGCCGGGCATCCCTCCGCCACATTCGTGGAGCGCAAGGAAACTCTGGCCGAGCAGGTGCTGCCGACGCTGAAATCTGGGGATCTTGTGATCACCCTCGGGGCGGGAGACATCTGGAAGGCGGGGCTGGCGATCCTCGACCGATTGCCGGCCTGAGGGTGATGAGAGGCGGGACCCGGTGTCACGTGTGGCGCGGAAAGAGCAATCGGCGGGAGCGAAGAAAGACTGGGCGCGCATCCTTGAGGGAATTCGTGGAACGATCACGTACGAGGCGTCGTTGCAATCCTATACCTCGTTCCGTATCGGGGGACCGGCCGAAGTTCTGGTGGAGCCGGCCGATGTGGACGATTTGTGCCGGGTGGTGGCGCAGGCTCACGCCGAACGCGTCCCGATTTTCGTGGTGGGTGGGACGAATCTGCTCGTTCGTGACGGGGGAATCCGCGGCCTCGTGCTCAGCCTCCGGCAACTCAAAGCCATCCGCCATGAGCCGGGATCTGTCCTCTACGCGGAGGGGGGCGTGGGCATGCCGACGTTGATTGGGTATGCCATCCGCCGCTCGCTGGCTGGGCTGGAATGGGGCGCCGGCATTCCCGGCACGGTCGCCGGTTGTGTGGTCATGAACGCAGGGACACGTTTGGGTGAAATGA
Source organism: Nitrospira sp. CR1.1 (assembly GCA_014055465.1). Lineage (NCBI taxonomy): Bacteria > Pseudomonadati > Nitrospirota > Nitrospiria > Nitrospirales > Nitrospiraceae > Nitrospira > Nitrospira sp. CR1.1. The sequence goes on along the minus strand of WIAF01000002.1, from coordinate 440,760 downwards.
AGGATTCCCTCAAAGCCGTTCGCATGGTCGATCCGCGCGGTCGGGTGGTGGACATTCCGGCAGCTGACATTCCGTTCAGTTACCGGCGGGCGCATCTGCCGCGCGGCATCGTGGCCGGAGTCTGGGTGCAACTGAAGCCCGGAGCGCACGACCGGATTGAAAAGACCGTGAAAGATTATTTGCAGTATCGCAAGACCACCCAACCGTTGACGCTCCCGAGCGCCGGATGCGTATTCAAGAATCCTCCGCAGGATTCCGCCGGCCGCCTGGTGGACGCTGCTGGGCTCAAGGGCGCGCGTGTGGGCGATGCGCAGGTTTCCGAAAAACACGCGAACTTTATGGTGAATGTGGGGCATGCGCGCGCGGCCGATGTGCTGGCCTTAATCCGGAAAGTCCGCGCCGGAGTCAAAAAGGCCTCGGGTGTCACATTGGAATTGGAGTTGAAGGTGGTCGGTCAGGCCTGACGCAGATCGAGGAAGGGAGTGGATGTGACGGAACGGAAGCCGCTGACTCGTTCGAAAATCGGGGTGTTGATGGGAGGTCAATCCTCTGAGCGCGACGTCTCTCTCAGGACGGGCGAAGCCGTGTACCGGTCTCTTGTTCGCAGCGGCTACGATGCGATGGCCATCGATGTGGGGCCGGGGTTGTCTCAGACCGTGCAAGAGCAGGCGATAGAAGTGGCCTTTTTGGCGTTACATGGGCCGGGCGGGGAAGACGGTGCGATTCAAGGATTCTTGGAGACCCTGGGCATCCCGTATACGGGGTCGGGTGTGCGCGCCAGCGCCATCGGTATGCATAAGGTGGTGACCAAGACGGTGGTGGCCGCCCACGGCATTCCAGTCCCGCGCGGGACGGTGGTGTGGCGGGGAACGGCGCCCACGTTGAACCGTATCCTGACGAGTTGTAAGTTGAAGCTGCCGATCGTCGTGAAACCGGCGAGCCAGGGATCCACCATCGGCGTGACCATCGTCCGCACACCGTCGCAATGGAAAGAGGCGTTGCAGATGGCCCATCGATACGATGAAGAGGCGATGATCGAGGCGTTCATCCCCGGGCACGAAGTCACCCTGTCCTTGTTGGGGACTATCGACGGAACGGTGGCCGGGTTGCCTGCCGTGGAGATTGTGGCGCCGGACGGATTTTATGATTTTTCGGCCAAGTACGAGAAAGGCCGGACGCAGTACCTCTGCCCGGCGCCGCTGTCCGCCGCCGTGAGCCGCGAGATCAAGCAGCTGGCCATCCGAACCTATCAGGCCTTGGGCTGTAGCGGCGCGGCGAGGGTCGATTTTCGGATTACGCCCAAGGGCAAACCCTTTGTATTGGAAATCAACACGGTGCCGGGGATGACGGAAACGAGTCTGTTGCCGATGGCGGCGGGCAAAGCGGGCCTGTCGTACGATACGTTGACGGAACGGATCCTCCAATCTGCGCTCCGGCGTGCCGGAACGGGATCATTTCGAGCCGTGAGGTAGCCATGCCGCTCAGGTGGCAGAAAGCACGACCGGCCAAACAGAATCCGCGGGCCAATGCCCGTTCGGAATCGGGCCTGGAACGCCGTCGAGGCGAGGCGGCAGGCGGCTACTGGTCGCGGCTGGGGCGTGGCCTGCTGATTTCCTTGCGAGTGATCGCGACGGTGATCGTCTTGGTCGGCGGCTGTTCAGGGCTCTTTGTGCTGGCTCGTGAAATAGGGCCGCTGACGCGCGAATGGTTTCTGGTGCGCTCCGTGTCGGTCAATGGACTGCATCATGTGACCAGAAAAGAGGTGATCGGCCGGTTGGCGCTCAAACCCGATACCGCGCTCTATTCCATCAATCCCACGTGGTTAGCGGAACGGATCAAGACGCATCCCTGGATCAAAGAAGCGACCGTGGTGTTGAAGCCGTTGCATGAAATCCATATCGACATCGTCGAGCGTGAGCCGGCGGTGGTGGTGCGCACCCTGGCGGAAAATCTTCTGACTGATGCGGAGGGGGTGTTGCTGGCGCGTCTCGGGTCCAGCGATGACCCGACGCTTCCCATCTTGTCGGGTGTCGATGGCAAGCGGCTGGCGCAAGGCAGGGCGGAGGATCGTCGTCCCGTGCAGGTGGGCGCCGCGTTGGCGCGCATGGTCGGTCAGACCACAGGGGGACGGCCGGACATCAATGTGGGGAATTTGAATAACCTGGTGGTCGAGGTGCAGGGCGTAACGTTTCAGTTCAGTGAGTCGTCGATGAATCAGCAATGGCATCGGTTTCTCAAAATGCGGCCCGCACTGCATGATGTGGCCTTTGACGGCGAGGGCGCCAGAGCGAATGAAATCGATCTTCGCTTTGCCGACCGCGTCATTGTTCGGGGAAGGGGGTGAGCCGAGTGTCTAAGCGGGATCATATCCTGGTCGGGCTCGATATCGGAACGACCAAGATTTGCGCAATTGTCGCCGAAGTGCCGGAGGAGGGCCCGCTGAACATCATCGGCGTCGGCTCCTGTCCCTCACGCGGGCTTCGCAAGGGTGTCGTGGTCAATATCGAGAGCACCGTGGAATCGATCAAGAAAGCGGTCGAGGAAGCGGAACTCATGGCGGCGGTGCAGATCAATTCGGTGTATACGGGTATTGCCGGCAGCCACATTTCCGGAGAAAATCTCAAAGGTGTCGTGGCGCTCAAGAAACAGGAAGTCACGCGGGACGACATCAGTCGCGCGGTGGAGAGTGCGCGCACACTGGCCGTCATTCCCCATGAACGGCGTATTCTGCACGTGTTGCCGCGCGAGTTCATGGTCGATGATCAGGAGGGTGTCCGCGAGCCGCTGGGCATGTCTGGCAACCGGCTTGAAGTCAATGTGCATGTCATCACGGGTGCGGTGACCTCAGCGCAAAACATCATCAAGAGTGTCAACCGGGCTGGGCTCGATGTCGTCGATATCATCCTGCAGCCGCTGGCTTCGAGCGAGGCAGTGTTAAGCGCGGAGGAGCGCGAGTTGGGCGTGGCCATGGTGGACTTGGGCGGCGGCACGACGGACCTCGCCATTTTCCTCGACGGCAGCATCCGGCACACAGCGGTGCTCCCGATCGGGGGACAGAATCTGACCAAGGATCTGGCAATCGGCCTGTTAACCTCGCAAACCGACGCCGAAAAAATCAAAGTGCAGCACGGCATCGCTCGCACCGAGCTGGTGCACGGGCACCAAATGGTGGAAGTGCCCTCAGTCGGCGATCGTCCGCCGCGGCAATTCACGCGCCGCGATATCGCGGAAATTCTGGAACCGCGCGTCGAAGAAATGTTCGATCTAGTCAAGCGCGAAATCGTGCGTGCCGGCTATGAAGGCATGCTCGGCGCAGGGGTTGTGATTACAGGCGGAACCTCGTTGTTGGAAGGGATGCCGGATGCGGCGGAACGCGGACTGAATCTGCCGGCTCGACGAGGCGCGCCGACAGGCATCGGCGGTTTACGAGATATCGTCAGCAACCCGATGCATGCGACCGGCGTCGGGCTGTTACTCCACGCGCGTCAACATGCCGACAACTTGGAGGCTGCCGGCATGCGTCACGGCAAAGGACTGGGAAAAGTGTTCGATCGCATGCGATCGTGGATGTTTGAGTTTTTCTAACTGTTGCGGACGGCTTCAGGCCACGTCCGCGCCATCGCCAAGGAAGGGAGGTGCCACGATGTTTTCATTTCAAGAGGAGCCGCAATCACCCGTTCGCATCAAAGTGATCGGGGTCGGAGGCGCGGGATGCAATGCCGTCAATACGATGATTACCGGCGGATTGTGCCGGGTCGATTTCGTCGCCGCGAACACGGACGTGCAGGCGCTTGATCGGTCTCAGGCGTCCTATAAAATTCAAATCGGTCCGGAGCGGACGCGCGGTCTCGGGGCCGGCGCCAAACCCGAAGTCGGACGCGACGCGGCGTTGGAGAGCAAAGACGAGATTCGCGAGAGCCTGGTCGGCGCCGACATGGTATTCGTCACCGCGGGCATGGGCGGCGGCACCGGAACCGGCGCGGCTCCAATCGTGGCGAGTATCGCGCGTGAGTTGGGGATTCTCACCGTCGCCGTCGTGACCAAACCGTTCCAGTACGAAGGGCATCGGCGCATGAGCCATGCCGAAGAAGGCATTCGTGATTTGGGGCGGCATGTCGATACGCTGTTGATCATCCCCAATCAGCGGTTGCTGGGCATCGTGGATAAGGCCACCCCGCTGTTGGATGCGTTCAAGGTGGCGGATGATGTGCTGCGCCAAGCCATTCAAGGCATTGCCGACGTGATTACCACCACCGGGCTCGTCAACGTCGATTTCGCCGATGTGCGGACCATCATGGCCCACACGGGGCGCGCGGTGATGGGCATGGGCATCGGGCGCGGCGCCAACCGGGCGCAGGAAGCCGCGCAACAGGCGATTTGCAGTCCGCTGCTGGAGGAAGGCAGCGTGGAAGGGGCTCGCGGAGTCTTGTTGAATATCACGGGCGGCCCGAATATGTCGCTGCACGAAGTGGAAGAAGCCGCGTCAATCGTGCAACATGCCGCCGATGCCGAAGCGAACATTATTGTGGGGCAGGTGATCAATCCCGAGATCGGCGATGATCTGATTGTGACGGTCATTGCGACGGGATTCGAACGGGAAGAGCAACCGGCTGCTCGACCGGCTGCCCCGGCCGAGCGCCCTGCCGCGCGAACTCCCAACGGACGCCCTGCGCAACAAGTATTGAGCGGCGTGCATGCGTCAGGGTCGGATCGACCTATCAAGGACATCGACCGGCCGACTTTCCTCCGTCGCATGGGTGAAACGCGCGAGGCGGTGGAACGGATCGCGGTCGTGGGCGACGATGAGTGGGATGTGCCAACCTTCCTGCGCAAGCAGGCCGATTGAGGATCAGCTCGTTCCGGAAAGCGTAAGGTCGGAAGAGACGATGGCGTCCGAGGTCATTACCCTTCCCTCGTTTGCAACCCATGCCGACGGGGCAGAACATTTTTTCGGCACCCGGCTGTCCGCAGTGCCGGTCACGCCGGGACGCGCCTCTGCGCACACAGCGGAACGGCGGGGCCACAAGGCAGTGGTGATCCTGTCCGTCAAGCAAGTGCACGGGACCGATGCCTTAGTGGTGGATCGGCCGGTCGAGGAGGGCGACCGGTTCGAAGGCGGCTGGGATGCGCTGGTCACTAATCAGCCGGGGCTGATGGTGACCGTGCGGACGGCAGATTGTGTGCCCGTTCTCTTGCATGATCCTGTGCGACGGGTTGTGGCCGCCGTCCATGCTGGTTGGCGGGGCGCAGTGGCGGGTATTGTGCCGAAGACTGTGGCGTTGCTGGTCAACCGGTTCGGGACGACGGTCAAGGATGTACGAATGGCCATCGGGCCTTCCGCAGGTTCCTGTTGTTATGAGGTAGACGAGCCAGTGCTTACACGGCTTCGTGACGTGTTTCCCGAATGGCAGTCCGTCGTCTCGCCGGTGAATTCGGAAAAGGCTCATTTCAATTTGCGCGCCTTTGTGCGAGCGCAAGCAATGGCGGAGGGTTTAGAGGCTGAGCGGATTGCCACTGCCGATGCTTGCACCATTTGTCAGCCTGACGTATTTTTCAGCTACCGCCGAGAAGGCGTGGTGAAAGCCACGATGGTCAGCGGAATTGCCCTCAGGCCCTCCCGGTAACCCGGCCGTCGGCTGGTCCCGGCCTTGATTCTCCGCGCCTGCTGGCGCCTGGAACCTATCGGGTGAGGCTCGGGCGTGCACGGCAATCTGCAAGGCGGCAGGATGGACGCAGAACTGGGGACAATTGCCGGTCGGGTGCGAGCGGTATTCGACGAGATTCAACGCGCAGCGGTCCGTGCGGGGCGTGCTCCGGACGCAGTGCGGCTGGTCGCGGCATCCAAAACTGTCACCGTAGAACGGTTGCGGGAAGCCGTGGATGCCGGTATTCGGCATCTTGGCGAGAACCGCCTTCAAGAGGCCCTTCCAAAAATCGAGGCACTGGATCGTGAGGGCGTCGTCTGGCATTTTATCGGTACCCTGCAGCGACGAAAAGTGAAGTCGGTCGTCGGGCGGTTCGAGACAATTCATTCGGTCGACAGCCTGGCGCTGGCGGAGGAGATCGATCGTCAGGCCAAGGCCGCGGGGTTGAAGCAACGGGTTCTGCTGGAGGTGAATCTCGGAGGAGAATCCAGCAAAGGCGGTTTTGCTCCGGCGGCATTGGCTGCGGCCCTGCCCCTTCTGAGCCAGTTTGAGCAGGTGGATATTCGCGGCCTCATGGCCATTCCTCCGCCGATGCCGACCGCGGAGGCTGCGCGTCCCTACTTCCGGCAGCTTCGGGAACTCGCCCAGGCATTGACAGCGCTAGGTTGCAGGAACATTAATATGCAGGAACTGTCGATGGGCATGTCCCATGACTATGCGGTCGCCATTGAAGAAGGTGCGACCTATGTGCGAGTCGGCACCGCAATTTTCGGGGCACGGGATGAGCAGGTTCATGATCAAAGGTAACATCGCGTTTCTAGGCGGCGGGCAGATGGCGGAGGCATTGATCGGCGGCCTGCTGGCCTCGAAGGTCAGCGAACCGCAGCTCATCTGCGCCACGGATCCGGTGGGGGCTCGCCGGGATCTTTTGAAATCCCGATTTGGCATTCTGGTCGGTGAAGACAATGCCAGGGCTGCCGACGGGGCGGATCTCGTGCTCCTGGCTGTGAAGCCTCAGGTATTACCGGCTGTGCTCAGGGATGCTGGTTCAGCCCTGTCAGGGAAATTAGTGGTCTCGATTGCCGCCGGCGTGACGACGGCCTGGATTCGGGAGCGGGTGTCGGCTGCGAGAGGCATCGTGCGAGCGATGCCCAATACGCCGGCCTTGGTGCGTGAAGGGGTGACCGCGCTGGCGTATCAGCCGGACCTGGCTGCGGATGACGTTGCGAAGGTGCGGGCCTTCTTCGAAGCGGTGGGTTCTGTGGTGCCGGTTGAAGAACGGCTGATGGACGCCGTCACCGGGTTGAGCGGCAGTGGGCCGGCCTATGTGTTCGTGGCGATCGAAGCGCTGGCCGACGGCGGAGTCAAAATGGGATTGCCGCGCGTGACTGCGCAATTGTTGGCGGCCCAGACGGTACTCGGTGCGGCACGGATGGTTCTGGAGCGGGGTGAACATCCCGCCACGCTCAAGGATCAGGTGGCCTCGCCGGGTGGGACGACCATCGCCGGGCTGCATCAGTTGGAGGTCGGAGGCATGCGGGGCTGTCTGATGGCCGCCGTCGAAGCGGCGACGAAACGTTCACAGGAGTTGGGACGCTGATGTTTGTGCTGAGCAATGTGCTGCAGGGGACGGCAACGGTGTTGGATACGATGTTGTGGCTCTATATGTGGGTGATCATCGCCCGCGCATTGATTTCATGGGTCAATCCCGATCCGTGGAATCCGATCGTGCAGTTCCTGGAGCGTGCGACGGAACCGGTGCTGACGCCGATTCGGCGACTGATAGGCTGGCGCATGGGCATGGATCTTTCGCCCATGATCGCGATCCTGATCCTTGTCTTTTTGCAATATGCCGTGGTTCAATCCTTGCGGGATATAGCCGTGCGGATGCATTAACTGTCGGGCAAGAGGTGTCGCATGAAAATCACTCCCATCGATATTCAGCAGATGGTGTTTCAGGTCAAGTTTCGGGGTTTCGACCGGGACGAAGTGAACCGCTTCCTTGAGGAGTTGGCGCTGACCGTCGAAAATCTGAATCGAGAGAACAGTCTGCTTCGCGAAAAACTCACCGTCACCGAGCAGCAGGTGGCAGACTTGCGCCGAACGGAAGCGACGCTCTCTAACACCTTGGTATCGGCGCAGACGTTGGCCGAGGATGTCAAACGGTCTGCCCAACGCGAGGCCGACTTGATCGTGAAAGAGGCCGAACTGAAGGCGAGTGAAATTATCCGGCAGGCCCGGGTCAGCCTCACCGAGATGCAGCGTGGCGTGGCGGATCTTCAAAAGCAGCGACTCATGATGGTGGAGCGGTTTCGTTCGACCTTGCGTTCGTTTGAGCGGATGCTGGAAGTGGAAGAGAGTGACGCATATCAATCGGATGCTGCTTCGGTCGAAGGAAAGCTGGCCGGCGAATCAAGCCCTGCGCGTTGAGTCTCCTGCGTCCATCCGGCAGTCCACTCTTGCTTGCACGCCTGAATCGGCGGAGCAGACCGTTCGCTCCCGTCCTTCCCCCGCTACCCGTGGACCACAAGTAGATCAAAGCCATGGCCATGAGCGATCCAATTCAGTCGGCGCTGCAAGCCGCCGTTGATGGCGGGACATTTCCGGGCGCGGTTCTGGCGGTACGGCTGCGCGGGAACATCGTCTTCGAAGGCGCTGTCGGCCGGCTGTCACGGCAAGGGCCGGAGGAAGCCGTCACGGTCCAGACCTGTTATGACCTCGCGTCCCTGACCAAAGTACTCGCGACCACCACAGCGCTGGCCCTGTTGATGCAGCAAGGGCTTGTGAAGGTGGACGACCGCATTGACGGGATCCTGAATGAATTGCGGGACAGTTCGACCGGAGGGGCGACGGTGCGGCAGTTGCTCACCCACAGTTCAGGTCTGCCGGGCTGGCGGCCTTATTACGAACGCGTAGCTGCTGCCGAGGCGGCGCAGCCGGGATTCCTCGGTAGTCCTGCGGCGCGCGAGGCCGTATTGGGGTACATCGCGAAGGAAGAGTTGGTCTATGAGCGAGGTTCCCGCAGTCTGTATAGCGATCTTGGGTTCATGTTGTTAGGTTTTGCCGTGGAGCGAGTATCGGGCGAGTCGCTCGATCAATTTTGTAGCGGGCAGGTGTACGGGCCGCTCGGCGCTTGCCCGCTGGCATATGCGCCACGCGGGCAGGTGTCGTCGCTGTCTATACATCACGGTGCGGGATGTACCATTGCCCCGACGGAGGAGGATCCCTGGCGGAAACGAATCCTCTGCGGCGAAGTCCATGATGAAAATGCCTATGCGTTGGGCGGAGTCGCCGGCCATGCGGGGTTGTTCGGCACGGCTCGCGCGGTGCTCGCGGTTTCGCAGGCTTGGATGGATGGCTGGCGCAACCAATCCGGCTTGTTGGCGTCCGATATCGTCAGGATGTTTACGACGAACCGGCAGGGCGTTCCGGGTTCCAGTTGGGCGCTGGGGTGGGATACGCCTTCGGTGCGGTCGTCCGCAGGCACGCGTTTTTCTCCAGAGTCGTTCGGCCATCTCGGGTACACGGGCACGTCGTTGTGGGTCGACCCGATCAAGGAGCTGGAAGTGGTGCTCCTCTCGAACCGGGTGCATCCCACCAGGCGAAACGAGCAGATCCGGATCTTCCGCCCGCACATCCACGATGTCATTTGCCGGGAATTCCTGAGAGGTTAGGCGGGCAGGTCGGGATAGTCGGTCCAGGTTTCTTTTTCGGCAAGGTACCGGTTGCCTTTGAAGTTCAAGCGTGTGCGTAACCGGGTAAAGCCGACATTCAGCAGCTTGTCGATGACGGCTTTGACGGCGGCACTGGTCGTTGGATGGGCTGTGCCCTCCACGGCGTAGGCTTCGTAGGTTACTTTGCCCGTATATCCAGCCGCCACCCGGCTTACGAGGACGGCCCGGTTAAAATAACGATCGCTTGGATCGATCCCCTCGACCTGATGCCGTTCAATGAGTCCCTCTTTCTTAAAGAGGAGGGGGAGTCCGCTCATACAAAACCTCCGTCGATCATCCGTAGGCCGCGAGTTACGGGTTCCGATTATAGGGACCTCCCCCGTCGAGTGCAACCGTCGTTGACAAGGTTCTACAGTGGTTTCTATGATGCGCGATTCCGGCGGCGTCATCCGGAAGCCGAAATGCCGACTCCAGCCATATGAATATGAACGTTCCCAATAGCCTGACGATGTTGCGCATCCTCTTGATCCCGGTCTATGTCGGGTTGCTTAACTATGAGCAATTCGACTATGCGCTGGCGATCCTGTTCATCGCCGGGTTGACCGACGCGCTCGACGGGATCATTGCCCGGGTGGCCAACCAGCGGACCAGGCTCGGAGAAGTCCTCGATCCCCTGGCGGACAAACTGATGCTGACCACGGGATTTATCACGCTTTCCGTCATGCACCTCGTGCCGCTCTGGCTGACGATTCTCGTCGCCAGCCGCGACCTCATGCTGATGTTGGGGGCGGCGGTCGCCCACTTCACCCATACGCAGGTCGATATCTCGCCGACGGTGCTGGGGAAAGGCACCACATTGATCCAACTGGCGACGCTGGTCGCCGTGATCTTTTTCGCCTCGCGGCGACTCGATCTCGCGACCCTCGATCCGCTTCTGTACCTGATGGGTGCCGTGACGCTGACGTCCGGCCTGCATTACCTTTCCCGAGGCTACGTACGCATTACCTCCAGCCAGGTATAACCTGCCATCATGCGTTCGGCCGCTTATGGCGCCATTTCCTGCGGTTCCGCCTTTCGTGCATTTGTTTGACAGTTTTTAGGTCGTCTTATAGACTTCGATCATAGTTTTTTCCGCTGCATACCTACGTGTCCTGCCTGGCGTTCAAAGGAGTGAAAACCGCGTTATGAGCACATTCGCCTATGTCGGACGCAATCGCCAGGGCGCTGTGAAGAAGGGGGAACTTACCGCCAAAACCAGAGACGAGGCGGTGGACCAGCTTCGCAAGCAACAGGTCGTCGTCACGAGCCTGGAAGAAAAGTCGGGTGGCGGGAAATTCAAGCTGAAGATCGGAGGAGGACTCACAGACAAGGACCTCGTGGTGTTCACTCGTCAATTCGGCACCATGATCAATGCCGGTTTGCCCCTCATTCAATGTCTCGACATTCTGTCTACCCAATCTGAAAATAAAGTTCTGCGCGAGACGGTGGGCGATGTGAAAAACAGCGTGGAAGCGGGATCCACGTTTTCGGATGCGTTAAAAAAGCATCCCAAAGTGTTCGACGATCTCTACGTGAATATGATCCATGCGGGTGAGGTGGGCGGACTGCTCGATACGATTCTGACCCGGTTGGCCAAGCACATTGAAAAGGCCATGAAACTGAAGGGCCAGATCAAGTCGGCGATGGTCTACCCCGCGGCGATTGTCGGTGTAGCGGTCGTCATCATTAGTGTGTTGATGGTCTGGGTTATTCCCGTCTTCGCGCAAATGTTCACCGAAATGTCCGGTGGCAAGGTCGGACTTCCCGGTCCGACGCAGATCGTCATCGATGTCAGCAATTTCTTCCAGAGTTATTGGTACGCCATGTTCGGGGCCATGGCAGGCGCCATCTTCGCGATCAAACGTTACTATGCCACCGTGAATGGACGCGTGGTGATCGATAAGCTGCTCCTCAAGATGCCGATCGTCGGAGACTTGATCAGGAAAGCATCTGTCGCGAAATTTACCCGCACGCTCGGAACCTTGATCACCAGCGGTGTGCCGTTATTGGAAGGATTGAGTATCTGTGCCAAGACGTCGGGCAACAAGGTGATCGAAGAAGCACTCATGAATGCGCGGGTGAGCATCAGTGGAGGAAAAACGATTTCCGAGCCGCTGGCCAAGTGTAACGTATTTCCCAAGATGGTAACGCATATGATCGCCGTCGGTGAATCGACCGGCGCGCTCGATGCTATGCTCGGGAAGATCGCCGATTTCTATGAAGACGAAGTCGACCAGGCCGTCGAGACACTGACCTCGCTCCTGGAACCGATCATGATGGTGGTGCTGGGCACCATCATCGGGTTTATCGTCATCGCCATGTACCTGCCGATCTTCACGATGGCGCAGGCTATCCAATAACGACGCTCCACCGTCGCGTCCGATTCCCGGCGCGCGGCCCGATCTGACGAGAGGGCCGTGCGCCGCACATCCATCAGGGCAACGCGCCCGTCATGCTGTCCCCAACCCTTCCAGTCTCCACCAGCGCTTCAGAGGCATCCCTGAGCCCGCATGGGTCGACCATGCCGGTGTGTGATGCGCCTCCTCAGTCGTCGAACGAGCGCTCTATGCCTGAGTTGAAGACCAGACTTCATTGGCTCATGGGGTTTCGCGTTCTAGTCGTGACCTTGATGCTCGGGCTGTCCCTGGCGTTTCAATCGACGCGTGGCGAATCGGCGCCGACCTTTACCGCCTTAATCGTCTTCACCTACGCCATCACCATCGTCTACGCACTGGTACTGAGAAATCTTACGTCTCCTGGGGCGCATACCGCCTTCACCTGGGTGCAACTCGGAGTCGATATCGTACTCGAGACCGTTCTTATTGTGAGAACCGGCGGTGTCGAGAGTCCGTTTGCGGTGCTGTATGTCATTACGGTGACGGTGGCCAGCCTGGTTCCTCACCGGCGCGTCGGCATTGTGACGGGAGCCGGCTGCACCCTTCTGTTCGGCTCCATCACGGCTGTTCAATATTTCGGGCTGTGGAACGCCTCGGCCTGGTTGCCTCCCAGCAAGCTGGAAGGGCCTGAGGCCTTGCAGACATTTGAGGTGTACGGGCTCGCGTTCCTGGTGGTTGGATTCTTAAGCAGTGTGCTGGCCGACGAGCTTCGTCATGCGGATCAGTCCTTGCGGGAGAAGGAGCAGGGACTCAGTCGCTTGCAGGTGTTTCACGAAAGCATCGTGCGCAGCATCAGCAGCGGCGTGTTTACAACCGACCAAGAGGGCCGTATTACCTCGTTCAATCCTGCGGCAGATGAGGTGACCGGCTATGGGTTCGCGGATGTGCAGGGCCGCTCGTGGCAGGAAGTCTTCAATTGGCACCCGGCGGACGGATCGCAGACGACGGACATGACGTCGCTGTCGCCCCTGCGCTTTGAGGTAGACTGCTTCCATGCCAACGGCAGCTGTCTGGTGTTGGGCATGACCCTGTCGCCGCTCCAGGAGCAGGGGACGCAACGTGGTTTGGTGGGGGTCTTCAAGGACCTCACGCAAATCCGGTATCTGGAAGAAGAGATGCGCCGGCGGGAATGGCTGGCCAATCTGGGCGAGATGTCGGCAGGTATGGCGCATGAAATACGTAATCCGCTGGGTGCGCTTGCCGGAGCCATGCAAATGTTGCGACAGGATGTCGGGTCCGATGAGACCAGCCAACGGCTGATGGACATTGCCATCCGGGAGGCGAGGCGGCTCGACAATATCATCACGGAGTTTTTGCAGTACGCGCGACCGCCGGCATTGAATGTGGCCGAGCAGGATTTGAACAAAGTCCTTGCCGATACGCTGGATCTGATCCAACATGAAGCGCGATCACGAACCGGCATCTCGATCGTGTCCCGCCTGGCCTCGACCGCCCTCGTGGCGCAGGTTGATCAGGATCAGCTGAAACAAGTGTTCTGGAACTTGGCCGTCAATGCGTTTGATGCCATGCCCGGAGGAGGAATGTTGACGATTGCCACCGGATTGCGGCGGGTGGACGTCGCCGGTTGCCGCGCCGATGTGATTGAGATCCGCTTTCACGATACCGGGGAAGGCATTCCCAAGCAGAACTTCGACAAGATCTTTTTGCCGTTTTTTACGACAAAGAAGGAAGGCTCCGGATTGGGGCTGGCCCAGGTCCATCGGATCGTAGAATTGCACGACGGGTGGATCAAGGTAGAGAGCGAGGTGGGGGCCGGAGCGCGTTTTGTGGTCTGCCTCCCGCAGTCCCCGGAGACAGGGGCTCGTTTGCGGCACGAGGGAAGGGAACCGTGGAAAAGATTCTAGTCGTCGACGATGAGCAGGGCTTGCGCGATGTGCTGAGCATCATGCTGAAGCGGGCGGGGTATGCCGTGACCGTGGCGTCGGACGGGGACGAGGCGATCGCCCAAGTGCAGAAGGAAATTTTCGATCTCGTCATCACCGACCTCAAGATGCCCAGAGTGGGCGGGCTCGAGGTGCTGAAGGCCGTCAAGGCCGCGTCTCCGGACACCGTGGTCCTGATGATCACGGCCTTTGCGTCCGCCGACTCGGCAGTCGAAGCGATGAAGCACGGCGCGTACGACTATCTCACCAAGCCGTTCCAGGTCGATGAAGTGCAACTGATTATCCGCAACGCGATCGAGCGGCGCCGGCTGTCCACGGAGAATATGCTCCTGAAGCGGGAGTTGGCCAGCCAGTCGTCGTTTTCCCAGATCGTCGGCCAGAGCGAGGCCATGCAAAAAGTCTACGATGTCATCAAGAAGGTGGCCGATTCCAAGAGCAATGTCCTGATCGGCGGGGAAAGCGGAACCGGCAAGGAACTGGTGGCGCGAGCCATTCATTTCAACAGCGCGCGCGCGTCGATGCCGTTCGTGACGGTCAACTGCAGCGCGGTGCCTGAAACGCTGTTGGAGAGTGAGCTGTTCGGCCATATGAAGGGCTCCTTTACCGGCGCGATTTCCAACAAGGCCGGTCTCTTCGAGGTCGCGAACGGCGGCACGATTTTTCTCGACGAAATCGGCGATACCACGCCCGCGATTCAGGTCAAGTTGTTGCGCGTCATTCAGGAGCGTGAGTTCCGGCGGGTAGGCGGAACTCAGGATGTGAAGGTAGATGTGCGTATCGTTGCGGCCACCAATCGGGACCTGGAAAAGGCGGTCGCCGAAGGCGCATTTCGAGAAGATCTCTATTACCGGCTCGATGTGATTCCGATCAAGCTTCCGCCGCTGCGCATGCGCACGGGCGACATTCCGCTCTTGAGCCAACATTTTCTGGAGAAATTTGCCAAGGAAAGTGGTAAACCAGTGCCGACGATGAGCCAGGAGGCCATGCGCGTGCTGTTGGCGCATGAGTGGCGGGGCAACGTTCGCGAATTAGAGAACGTCGTCGAACGCGTCGTGGCCTTCACCACGGGATCGTCGGTAACGGATGCGGATATTCGCGGATGGCTCCATAAGCCGGTGAGCAACCAGCAGGCCGTGCCGTCGGAATTGCCGGAAGATGGCCTGGACCTTGAGGGGCTGATCAACACGATCGAGAAGGATCTGTTGTTGAAAGCGCTCGAGCGGAGCCAATGGGTCAAGAAGCGAGCCGCGCGGTTGTTGCGGTTGAATACCCGGTCGTTCCGGTACCGTCTCGAAAAATATGAAATCAAAGGAGGCCGGGATTAGCGCCGCCCAGTAATCTGCGAGTGAATGCTACCAGTCTGCTGGTTCTGACTCCTGCCAAAGTCAATCTCATTCTTCGGGTGCTCGAACGACGGCCTGACGGGTTTCATGGCATCTGGTCGTTGATGCATACGGTTGGGCTCAACGATGAGTTGACGCTCACGATGCAGCCCGCCGCCGCGTCCCATATCACCTTGCGCTGTGACCAGGCCGCCCTGGCGGTGGATCAGAGCAACCTGGTCTATCGGGCCGCAGCGCTCGTGTTGGCGCGAGTCGGTCAGACGATCGATCTGTCCATCAGCCTGACCAAGCGCATCCCCATGGGGGCCGGATTGGGCGGAGGAAGCAGTGACGCGGCGGCGACCATTCTCGGGTTGACACGATTGCTGGGACTGGCATGGTCGGTTGAGCAGATGGCGGAGGTGGGGCAGCAGTTGGGCAGTGATGTCCCGTTCTTTTTTGTGGCGCCTGCCGCCTGTGTCACGGGACGGGGTGAGCATGTACGTCCGGTCCAGGTGACAGGAGAGAGGTGGATCGTGTTGGTCAATCCGGGATTCCCCGTCGCGACCAAATGGGCATACCAGCAGTTGGCCGCGACTCGCTCCGCAGTGCGCTCTCTCTCGGCAGCGGTGCAGTCCCTGGATCGACGCTCCGAGCTGAATTGGTCGGAGATCGTTCCGTTGGTAGAAAACGACTTCGAGGCGCCGGTGTTTGCCCAACACCCGGTGCTGGCTCAGATCAAGGGTCAACTGCTGAGCTTGGGGGCTGAGGTCGCCCTGTTGTCCGGCAGCGGGGCGACGATGTTTGGAGTATTCCGGGACCAGTCCGCCGCGCAGGAGGCCGCGATGCGGTTTGCGCGCAATCCTGGAATGGCGGCCTATGCCGTGCCGGCGGCAGGCGCGCCTTCGACGAGTCTCATATAGCGTGATGGGCAGGAGCTGGCGGAATTCCGGCCCTGTCGATCAGCCAGAACGATCCTTCCACCGTACATATGGTCACGCGGGTCTATCTTGGTCGTTAAGGGCTGCCGCCTGCGGCAAGATTATTGACAACTTCCCAGGCTTTTCGTTAATGTGCTGAGCTTCGGTAGGCGTCCTCTTGTCCTGACTGTGCGAGGTCGGCGGGATTCATAGCGGGTCCGTTCCGTGCCCACCGTGTTAGACGAACTCGATACGCACCGTTACAGCATCGGCATCGCCACGTACCGCATCGAAGGGGTGGAATGAACAGGGAACTGAAGCTCTTTTCGGGCAACGCCAATCCTGCGCTTGCGCGCGCGATCGGCTCATATCTCGACTTGCCCATCGGCGCGGCCACGGTGTCCTCTTTTAGTGATGGGGAAATTCGGGTCCGCATAGAAGAGAATGTGCGCGGGGCGGACGTGTTTCTTATCCAGTCCTGTTGCGCGCCGGTCAATGATTCGATCATGGAAATGCTCATCATGATCGACGCCCTCAAGCGTTCGTCGGCCAATCGCATTACCGCGGTCATTCCGTATTTCGGCTATGCCCGGCAGGATCGCAAGGATCAGCCGCGCGTGCCGATCTCAGCCAAATTGGTGGCAGACCTCATTACCACCGCCGGCGCGGATCGGGTACTGACGATGGATCTCCATGCCAGCCAGATTCAGGGGTTTTTCAATATTCCCGTGGATAATCTCTACGCCTTACCGGTGCTATTGGATTACATCACCAAACGAAGAATAGAGGATTTGGTCGTGGTGTCACCCGATGCAGGCGGCGTGGAACGTGCCCGGGCCTTTGCGAAACGTCTCCAGGCCAATCTTGCCATTATCGATAAACGGCGGGAAGGACCGAATCAGGCGCAGGTGATGAATATTATCGGTGATGTGCAGGGGAAAAGCGCTCTGCTCCTCGACGATATGATCGATACCGCGGGCACCATTGTGCAGGGAGCCCAGGCTTGCCTGGATAAGGGTGCGCGGGAGGTCTGGGCCGGCTGTTCGCACGGAGTCTTGTCGGGGCCCGCGTTGCAGCGTCTCCAACAGTCTGGACTGACGGACGTGTTGGTGACCGATTCGATTCCGTTGCGCGGCAAGGAGTTAACGTGCCCGAAATTGAAAACGTTGTCTGTGGCCCCACTCTTTGGTGAAGCCATCAGGCGCATCCATGAGGATGAATCAGTGAGTTCGTTATTCGTGTAGGCCGTCCGCGTGGAGCGACAGGTCGAGGAGGAGCATCATGAAATTCGAGTTAACCGTTGAGAGCAGAGAAGGTGGGGGCAAAGGCCCTGCACGTCAACTTCGTCGTGCCGGTCGCGTTCCGGCGGTCCTCTATGGACAGGGGGAATGTCTCCTGCTGTCCGTCAAGCCGGACGAACTGGTGAAGATTTTACGGTCCCAAGCCGGATCCACGGCGCTGATCTCCCTCACCATCAACGGGACGAAAAGTAAACCCAACCGTACGGCTTTGTTGCGGGACTTCCAGGTGGATCCAATTGCCGGAAGCGTGCTGCATGCGGATTTCTTTGAAGTCGCCATGGATAAGCCGATTCGCGTCAAGGTTCCTATCCATTTGACCGGCGGTCAGCCGATCGGCCTGAAAGAGGGCGGTGTGCTGCATCAGGCCTTGCGTGAATTGCATGTTGAATGTCTGCCGTCCGTGTTGCCGGATTTCATCGCGGTCGATGCCTCGCAGTTACAGATCAACGAAGGTATTCATCTGAAGGATATCCCGAAGACGGAAGGCCTGCGCTTCCTGGATGATCCCGACCACATGGTCGTGAGTGTGGCGGCGCCGATGACCGATGCCAAGCTGGAGTCCTTGCTCGCCACCGGTGCAGCCGGAGCTGAGGGCGCCAAGGAACCGGAAGTGGCGGCCAAGGGGAAAGCGGCGGCTGAAGGCGCGGCTGGCGCGGAAGCCGGCAAGGCAGGTGACGCCAAGGCCGGGGCTGCGGCGCCTAAGGCGGGAGCGGCTCCAGCCAAGAAGGAACCAGAAAAGAAGAAGTAGTGGCATTGCGCCTGCTTGTTGGATTGGGCAATCCCGGAGCCGAGTATGCCGAGACCCGGCACAACATCGGCTGCTGGGTGATCGAACGGGCTGCGGCGCGATGGTCGATACGTCTCACCAGAAAAGGCGTGGCCCAGCGAGGCTCGGGTCGCGCCGGTTCTAAACTCGTCGAGCTGGCCGGTACGCTCGACTGGATGAATCTCAGCGGTCCCCCCCTCAAAGGCCTCCTTCGTGAACTTGGCTTGGCGCCCGAGGCCCTAGTGGTCGTGCATGACGATCTGGATCTGGAGCCAGGTCGATTGCGGATCAGGCAGGACGGCGGCAGCGGCGGTCACAATGGTCTCAAGTCGATTATCGAAGCCCTAGGCACCTCAAAGTTCGTCCGCTTGAAGGTCGGAGTGGGGCGCCCGGCACCGCGGCAAGACTCCGCCGACTATGTGCTGGAGCCTGTCACACCAGAGGAACGAGCGCTGTATGCCCCCTGTCTCGACCGGGCCGTCGATGCCCTGGAGTTACTCTTGAATCGCGATGTCGCCACGGCGATGAACCAATTCAACGTGCGGGACAAAGCCGAGGGCGGCGAGAGGACTTAGTTCCCGTACCTGCGGCGGACTCATGCCCAACGTGGTCAGCCATCCCGGCGTTGCCCGTTCCATAGGAAAACCTACTGCTCTGGTGTGCTCGATCCGGGCCTGCCCGTTGCCCTGGTGCGCCCTGTCCCAACCTCTTGGATGGATTTCCTTGTCATCGAGGTAATCGCCAGCTGGTTGACTTCGGCGGTGGCGCTGCTTGCGAATCTGCCCACTATCGGAATGAATGTCACCGGAGTTATTTCCGTGTTGACGTGGGCATAGGTCCAACTCTCTAGCAGGCTGCGGAAAAACTCATGTTTTGCACGCTACGCCGCGATCAGCTCACGTGGCGTGTTGGTATCAGGATAGTAGGCAGGATGCGCAACAAGGCCATCCAGCAAGGCCGCAGCGAGTGAAGCGGCGAATCGTACTCGTGTCGTACGTTGAGCCGCTGAACGAGGCGAGAACGCCGCTGGTGGACTTTTTCCGCATCCTGCTAGAGGGGCCTCGCTGAAAGGTAGAGTATGCGGAGCATAGCCTGATGTTTCCAGTATCAACAACTTTTCAGCTGAGCTCGGGAATGTATTTGAGTATGGCGAGGGGTTGGGCAGAGAGGTTGGGGCGCACATCATCGCGAGCATGGGGCACAACTTGCTGCACGTTGGGCCCATTGCGGCTGGCAGGTGGAAGCCCGATCAATCGAATCAACGTACGGTGGCCCCTGGGACCTCCAGGGGCCACCGCTCCTTCCGAGAAAGAGAGGCACGTTTCCTTCGCGGTCGGCTCTGTTACGAAGCGCCTGGGTCCCACACATCATTGGTCCAATAATCGCACCCGCCTGAGGCGCAGAGTGGTCCCCCTTCATAGGGCGTGTTCATCGAGAAGTCGGGGACGCTGATGGGACGTTCGGTGTCGATGCCTAGTTCGATGGGTGCGCTCAACGCAGTTGAATCGTTTGATCCGTTAGGTCTGGTGCTCACGACAAAATTATAGATTTCGTCGGCCGCCACATCATTGATGCCATGTCGTCGATCCAACAGCATTTTGAGAAGGCGATCGGTTTCTCTCTTCACGACTTGGTGGTCTCCTCGGTCCAGACCGGCCTTCATACGGTCGAGTTTCTGGAAGTAGGGGGCGAAGTCCGAGGCGGGGTAGGTCGCTTTCTCGAACGCGACCATGTTCCAGACATCATCGATCCACGTCTCGCTCGCGAGTGCTGTGCCGCCGCACAAGAGTACGAGGGCGCAGCTTGCCGGTAGGATTATTCGTATGCTGTGTTGAAGGTTGCTCCAGTTCATGGCGGTACTCCTTTCGGAGCGTGCGAGCCGATGAGAACCGCTTGATCTCAGCGGCCATGTTCACCGGCTCGCCAAGGGTGAGCAGTGCGTCCCCGTGCGAATGGAAACGGCGGCGATCTGGCTTCTGAAGCGGACCGGGCGACCATGGTAGAGATCTCTTCTGGAAGGTCTGCCTGGGACGGAGTGATTGTACGAGTGGGACAAGGAGTGTGCCATTACCGTGGAGAGTGATTTTGTCTCCACCGTTTGGGTGAGGAAGAATGGACGGACGTTTCTCGTAACCTGTGCGGGACGTTCACGAGGCAACCGTAGGAATGGTTCCGGCAGTGAGTGGGAAGACTGTGATACAGTAAAAATAGTTGCAACATCGACCCACGGAAGAGACCATGCTGACGTCCAGCCACCAGCCTCTCTCGCTTGCGCAGTTTGACCTTTCCCCTGACCGCGGGTTCCTTCCGGCGGCCGATCCGTTGGCGCAGCTGCCGGATGAGCCGATCTTGAATCAGGTCGGCGCGGAGCTTCCGAAATTCCTGACGGCGCGACAGTTTCGATCTTTCGTCCAGGACCATCAGCAGCTCATGGGCGCGGTGGCGGACGATTGGGGGCTCGATGTGTTCCGTTCCGCCATGCGGACGCTGTCATTTGCCGGGCATGCCTATGTCTGGGAAAATCCCGACTCTCCGGCGGCCAGGTTGCCGGCCAGCATCGCCTTGCCTTGGTGCCGCATTGCGCAACAGCTGGGCCGTCCGCCGGTCCTTTCGTACGCCTCCTATGCGCTGCACAACTGGCGGCGGCTTGATCTGCAGAAGCCGATCGAGTTGGGTAATATCGTGCTCCTGCAGAATTTCCTCGGCGGGCTCGATGAAGAATGGTTTGTGTTGATCCACATCGAGATCGAAGCGAAAGCCGGGTCAGGACTGCAGGGCTTGGTTCAAGCCCACAATGCCGCGCGGGACGATGAGGCGGAGACCGTGCTGGCCGGGTTGCATGCGCTTGCCGTTGCGCAAGAGGCGATGCGTGAGACGCTCCTTCGCATGCCGGAACGGTGCGACCCCTACATCTATTACAGCCGGGTGCGACCCTATATCCATGGGTGGAAAAACAGTCCGGCATTGCCACAGGGACTGATGTACGAAGGGGTGACGGACTATGCTGACCGCCCGCAACAATTCCGGGGGGAAACCGGCTCGCAAAGTTCGATTGTACCAGCGTTGGATGCGGGACTTGGTGTGCGCCATGCCGACGATCCATTGACGCAATACCTGGTCGAAATGCGTGACTACATGCCGCCGCGCCATCGAGCCTTTGTCTCCGCGCTTGAGGCGCGCATGGACGGCCAACAGCGGCCATTGCTGTATGGGTATGTCCGCGATCGCAAGGCGACCAATCCCCAATTATGGGAGTCGTTCTGCGCCTGCGTAGACTTGCTAGCCCAGTTCCGCGACATTCATGTCGGGTACGCCGAGCGCTATATCTTCCGTCAGCACCAGTCGCATGCGAGTAATCCGACCTCCGTAGGCACAGGCGGAACGCCGTTCATGCCCTATCTCAACAAACATCTGGAGGAGACGAAGCACCTTCTCCGGGACTAAGCACGCAGGTGCGATTGTCTCCTCCCGTGTTTCGGGCTGGAATAATGGCCTCGGAGTTCGTACACTGCCGGCGTGCCGATGTGATTTGACCTATGCGCAAACCCGGCGAACCCATTTACCTCCGGATACACCTGATCGCCCTGGCGGTGGTCCTTCTTGCCACGGTGGCGTTGCCTCAGGCAGCGGAATTTTTTGTCGGCCCGCTAAGCTTCGGCACGCGCGCGTTGGCGGGGTTGGGAATTGCTGTGGCGGGCGGGATTGCGTTGTACCGGCTCTATAATTCTTCCGCCCGCAATGAGCCCTAGCAGCCAGCAGGGCATACTGCCGCCTGTATTGACGTGTCGCTGCGCGGGTGTCGGTCTATCCGGCATCGATCCTGCCTGTCGGGCATCTACTCCGCCACAGCCTCCTTTGCAATTCGACATCACGTAGGTGAGCCCGGCAAAGTTATCCAGTGTTCTCCGCCGAGGGACTGTTATGATCAGGGTAGGCCTCGCCCATGGAGCAAGCCACCATGGTGTGGATGACATGTCTACGCAGTGGGTTCGCAGGAGTATTGTCTGTGTCCCTACTCCTCCTCGCGCCTGTCTCGACCAGAGCGGAATGGTATGCGGCCGCCCAGCTGGGCGTGAACTTCGCCGATCCCATCCGGAATGTTCGAGGGAGCGGCTCCCTCGCCGGGTTGGAGGCCCCTAACTTCAATCTGAAAACCAGTCCCGCGTTCGGCGGCAAATTAGGATGGTTTCCCAATCATGGGATTCTGGGACTCGAAGTGGATGTTTCCCACAGTACCCCGCATATTAAGAATCTCGACGATGTGCCGGGCATTCACCTCTCCGTGACCAACATCGGCCCCAGCGTCATCCTTCGCTATCCTGGTCTGACCTGGCAGCCGTATATCGGTGGTGGACCGGCCCTGCTGGTGGCGCATCTTGGCCGATCTTCGACCACGGAGAGCGATACGCAGGTGTCGATCGGTGCCAATGTACTGGTGGGTATCCGCGCGTTCGTCACCCCGAGGGTGGCGTTGTTTACCGAATATAAATACACCGATTCGACGTTTCGCTTCGGCGGCGCGTTCGGGCCGGTCGGTGGTTTCGACGGTACCTATCGAGCCCATCAGCTGTTCATGGGCCTGGCCTATCACTTTTAGGAGAGCCTTGCCATGATGCGATTCGTTGGCTGCTCCGTTGCGACAGGCATCCTGGTGTTGACAGCAGGGTGCGCAGAGTCGCTGCACCAGGGGTAGCGGAAGGAAGTATGGAATAGCCGGTCCCATGCCGGGTTTTCAGACGGATCAGCCTACGGGAGAGCAGGATATTGGTGGAATCCGTTCGGATACTACGGCTCCGGCTACGGGTGGTATGGCGGCGGTTACGCGGGTAGTCATCAATCATCAACTGCGCCAGCATCTCGCCCGGCTCCGCCGGACAACGCGCCGCCACAGTTTCAGAAGAAGTATTGAGCCGAATAGGGTCACGGACGCTATGGGCAGACACATTGTAGATCGGTTTGGAGCGGCACGTATGCGCCAATGCGCATGCACCGCCATGGCGCTGGGGATCCTGGTATTCATGTCGGCCTGCGCCCAGTCGGTACACCAGACGCAACGGCTCGCGCAGCAAGACTTCATGCTCGACCCCGGATATGCGGGCGCCCAAAATTATTCCTATTGGCCTGGCCCAGGATACGGATATGGCATTGGGTATGGGGCCGGGTATTGGGGGGGACCGCTCGGATATTATGGCGTTCCGTACGGGCCCCTGGGATTTGGTTGGTACGGTGGGTATGGGGGCTTCGGTGCCGCACGTCCACCATCGAGCATGCCGGGAGCACGTCCTTCGCCGCCGCCACACGCGCCGCCACAATTCAGGAAAAAATACTGAGAGCCCTGACGTTACGTTCGACGAGAGTCAGTCGCCCAAAGAAGGACGCGCTGTCTGGCAAGAGACACGCCGAGTCAATCCTTTCTGTATCCATACCAATACTGCCTTGTATCCAAATCGATAAGATACGGTTCCCACCCTCAAGCGGCCTTGTGCATCCTCTGGGTCTCGTCCGAAGTCATCCACATTCACCATGACGAACGCGGAAGCGACGCGCCAGTCAGAT
This sequence comes from Nitrospira sp. CR1.1, assembly GCA_014055465.1. Classification (NCBI taxonomy): domain Bacteria; kingdom Pseudomonadati; phylum Nitrospirota; class Nitrospiria; order Nitrospirales; family Nitrospiraceae; genus Nitrospira; species Nitrospira sp. CR1.1. Next base: position 417,237 of record WIAF01000002.1, on the reverse strand, counting down.
CATTGGTGCATACGTGTAACTCGCAGTTCCATGGCTCTGATGAGGGGCACGCTCAGTCCACGTAATATTTGCCTCGGTATTTTTTCGTCCGACTGACGGAAAATGGCTTGGCAAGTATTGTGCAATCTGGTATCTCGTGCCCGGCCTAGATAAGACTAGCCCGCCGGCCGAAGGCCCGTCGCAGCAGTGAATCGGCGAGTACAGCAGAAGGGCTCATGAAGAAGGCGGACTAGGTGGTGATCCTCTGCGTGCATTGTTCGTGCGGATTGCTGTTTCCCGGGCCTCGATGTCATGTGATCATTGAGCTAAGTGCCGTCTGTTTCCAGGAGGAGGATTCTCGATGCGTGTACTGTCCACTGTCACCCTATGGATGATAGGTGTACTTGTCTTAGCCGGAATGACCCAGCCAAGCGACGCGCTCTCGCAGGCCGTGACCCCGTTTCAGATCGTTGGACACATTCAACGCTTCACGCTTGATAACCCAGCAGATCCTCTATCCGGTGCCAAGCTTACCGTGAATGGTGTGGATGTGGTGCTGCCGAAGAATCTCGTGATCCAATTGCCGGCGGCCTATTTCACTGCGCAACAGCTGTTCGATAAGGCGCAGGGCGTCTCAAAAAAGTATGGAGAATCCGGGCTCGCACTGAGCGATAAGTTTCCTCCACTGGCGGCATTTGAGGCCGATGTGAGCGGGAATATTGTGAATGGCCTCTATATTGCCGGGCTAGTCAGCATCTCACAGCAATCGTTGAATACCGGCGCTGGCTTCATCCATCACATCGATACCGCGACCGGCATGATGTGTGTGGGGGGAAGTTCGACAGCAGTGGCGTGTGGCGGCGGTGATACGCGTATTCGTCTGAATGATCCCGCATTGGATGCCTCGGACCCTTTTGCGGGAGACGGACGGTACGGCAAGCCGAATCCGGCGCCGCCACCAGTTGGTATGGATGATCCGAACTCTCGCTACCCGGATCCGCGTTTTACAGTCGACCAGGGCAATCCCACGGTGCATGCGCTGACCGGTTTCCCGATGTGCGTGCCGCGCTTGGTGAACGATGCGCAATGTCCCAGTCAAAATCGACCGGTGGAGCTCACCTTCGTCATGGACTCCGTCGATCTCGTGCCGCCGATTAAATTTGGAAATAACGCGATTAAGGCCTGCCCGCTGTGTGATGCGAATAGGCAGGCGCCGGTGAGAGTCGGCGACTACATTACCTTCTCGGGCACGAGGGCTCGTGATGCACAGGGAGCGGATTTTGTATCGGTGCATACGTTGGTGGTGAATGTCGGCATCTATACCAAACCCGGTGGACGTGCCTATGTCAGCCTGGAGGAATCCCTGCTTGGAACGAGGGGGCCGGTCGCGGATTGCGGCGCGGCTGCCGAATGCCAGGACCGCTTGAAAGTCGAAGGCTTCACGACGGATCCAAGCCGTCGCGTCAGCGTCTATGCTGTGGACGTCGCGCCAGGCGGGGTCCCCAGGGTGCGGTTGCTGCATAGCACGGAAAAAGACCAAGCCGTCTTTGGACGGTTCCGCTACGTCCCACCATTGACGGCCGCTGCGCTCTTCGATTTCAACGGAAATTTGAAAGGAGCTACGCGCGAGCTGATGGTGCGCATTGACGATCCTACGCCGTTACCGGACGGCAGCAATGTGCCGAGCGTACCCAAAGCCGCTCATGGGCTGATAGCCGGCATCTATGTCGCCCCGGTCGGGGAGTATATTTTCCCGGAACCAACAGGCGTGCAAGGGGGCGCTCAGCCCGCGCTGAATTTTCAATGTTTGGCCTTCCTCGCGAACGGGTGGGCGCTGCCGGACAGCGGGTTGCCCAATATTCCCCGCCTGACCCCTTGGCCGGGAGTCGCAACGCCGACGTTTTCCTGCACGCAATAGTGTGTGATCCTCAACAATGAGGCCAGTGGAGACCTAGACCATGCGAGATGATGAATTCGTTCCCGTGCCCACTCAATTAAAGGCAGACACGCCTCCCAGAGAAGTTCTCGTCGCTCGCCCCAGCCAGAAGCCGAATGTGTCACGAATCAGAGCGGTAGCTAACGCCGTAGCGATTCTCAGCCTGTCTCTCATCTGGTGGGGCTGCGCCAAGCCGAAACTGCCGGAATCCCAGCAGGTGGTCAAGCCGGCCTGCGAACGGACCATCACCGCCAAGGTCGTGGCCTTGGACCAGGTGTATTACTACAACCGGTTCGGTGCATTTAATCCGGCCGGCATCATGTACGCACTGCGGCGGGATGTCGTTCAAACGGACGAAAAGGAACTGCTCAATGGTGATCTGGATAACTGGCCTGACGAAAAAGAAACAGCGATCTCTCCTCAGCATGGGCCTGCGGATCTCGGTTTGGCCGGGAATGTCAAATTGCGGTCCGATAAGCGGCCTCGTCCGCTGGTGCTCCGGGCCAATGAAGGAGATTGCCTGCGAGTCACCTTCACCAACCTGCTTTCCCCGGACACGAACGGCCAGGAAGTCATGCTTGACCCAGAAAAGCGGCTTACCCGGCCGGATACGCGAGTGACATCCGTCAGTGATAGCGACGAACCGTCTACCCGGCATGCTTCCATGCATGTCAACGGATTGAGTCTGGTGGAGTCCATCGACTCACAGGGGGCGAATATCGGCCGGAATGGATGGCACGATCAAAGCGGGAAGAAGATCGAGGGCCGATGTTCATCGAACCGAAGCGATTTTGGTAAAGATCTCTGTGCCCTGGCGGCACCCGGTGAAACCAGAACGTACACGTGGTACGCCAAAAAGGAAGGGACATTTTTCCTCTATTCCATGGGAGCGCCCGCCGGAGGAGAGGGAGACGGCGGGCAGCTCGGGTTAGGACTCTTCGGGGCGATCAATGTGCAGCCCAGAGGTGCGAAGTGGTATCGCTCGCAGGTGACCCATGAAGACTTGAAGGCCGCAAGTCATACGCAGCCGACACGATTCAGTCAGCCGGTCATCGACTATGAGGCGGCCTACAAAAGTGGGCCGCATGCGGGCGACCCGATCCTGAACATGCTCAAGTGTCAGTCCCAAGACAACCGCCTATGCGAGCTCGTCCATTCGGATCTGAATGCGGTGATCGATATCGATCGGGAAAACGGCTGCGAAAAAATGGGCGAAGGGAATGCCTGCGGTCGACCGTATCGGGAGTTTAGTGTGATTTTTCATGATGAGATCACCGCCGTACAGGCCTTCGATGAAATCAGAGAAGAAGGTAGTCCGCTGAGTTCGCTTCGCGACGGCATGGGGATCAACTATGGCGCCTCCGGTGTAGGATCCATGGTCGTGGCCAATCGGAACAAGCTCGGGCCGGCGCGAGATTGTGTGGAATGCAAACTCGAAGAGTTTTTCCTCACCTCCTGGGTCAATGGCGATCCGGCGATGGTGGTCGGGTACGAGCGGGACAAAGACGGGAGGTACAAGAAGGACCGCGACGGACGGTTTGTCATGCAGGCGCGATATCCTGATGATCCGTCCAATGTCCATCATTCCTATCTTGGCGATCCGGTGCGTTTCCGAAACATGCACGCGGGCCCCAAGGAGACCCATGTGTTCCATTTGCACGCTCACCAATGGCTGGAGGATAAACACGACCCTCTGTCTCATTATCTCGATTCACAGACGATATCCCCGGGCACGACCTTTTCGTACGAAGTGCATTATGGCGGGTCAGGTAACCGGAATCTCGGACCGGGCGATTCCATTTTCCACTGCCATCTCTACCCTCACTTCGCTCAAGGCATGTGGGAGCTCTGGCGGACCCACGATGTGTTTGAAGACGGCGGACCAGACCGCCGTTTGAAGGATTACGACATTGCCGAGGGTACACCCACGCCGGCGATTGTGCCGTTACCGAGGACAGCGCTGCCTCCTATGCCCACGAAGCAGTTCCAGGGATATCCGTTTTATATCGCCGGAGAAATCGGCCATCGGCCGCCGCAACCGCCACTCGATCTGGAAGGCGGGGACGATGCCGGTACCCTCCGTCGTCACGTGGTGGCGGGCGGCACGGTTCGTGATGCCCTGGACGCGCATGGGCCGAAGGAGATGAAACAAGCTCCTCCCATGAACGATGACTTGTTTGATAAGGGACGACAGCAGTCGGCACATATTGCCGCGCGGGTATCTACGCAGAATACCGACAAGGATTTGGTTGGGTTGGCGCGTGAATTGGTTACAGCGAAATTGGATGTGATGGCGACCGCCGGCACGACAGAGGAAAAACAGGCGATGAAATTTCATGCCGGGATGGCTCAGGTAAACGGCGCTCCTGCAGTTCGCCCTGGCGATCCGGGTTGGACCTACACTCCCTATAACTGGGAGGCGCCTGGATATGTGACCTGTCTTTCTAGCGGTGTCTGCGACGATCCACACGGGACACGGGTGTTGTTTCATGTGAACGGAGGCGGAAATGTCATTGAGGCCAAACGCGGAGAGGGTGAATCCGGCGCTCCGTTTTCAAACCCCTGTCCCAGGCAATTTGTCGATGAGAAAGGTTCGATTCATGAGGTGAAGACCCGTGAGTACCGTGCCGTCTATATCCAAATGAATATGACGGTGAATAAATCGGGCTGGCATGATCCGCAAGCCCGTTTCCCGGTCTTGGAGCACGATGTCAAAGAAACTTTGGACGGCAATCGTCCCACCGAACCGCTCTTCTTCCGAGCACAGTCAGGGGAATGCGTGGTCTTTCACGCAACGAATCTGATCCCGAGCAATCTCAACCTGGATGATTTTCAGGTCTATACGCCGACCGATACGATCGGCCAGCACATTCATCTCGTGAAGTTCGACGTCACATCATCGGATGGATCGGGCAATGGATGGAATTATGAAGATGGCACCTTGGCCGCCGATGAAGTGCGGGAGCGAATTCAGGCCTACAACAAGACAAGTCCTGCGCAGCGGCTCAAGCCTCGTACCCACCGGCTCTTTCTTCGCAAGGGGCAACTTGGCGCAACGGAGAACGGCGCCATGGCAGGGGATGCCCGCGGTCTGTGCAGCGATATTACCGGAAAAGAGGCTGATGATCACGATCCGATCGGTCATCCTTGGTGTGGAGCGCAGACCACGACGCAACGGTGGTGGGCTGATCCGGTGCTGAACGGAAAGCCGGGCGACAAAGGCACCAAAGATCGCACGATGCGCACCGTGTTCACGCACGACCATTTCGGTCCCAGTTCACACCAGCATCACGGGTTTTATGCCGCGCTGGTCGTCGAACCGAGAAATTCGAAATGGTATTTCCCGGATGGACGAGTGATGGGAGGAACCGATGCTACGGGTGTTCCTGAACCGGTGAATGGGCGCAAGGACGGCGGTCCGACCTCGTACGCCGCGAACGTGATTGTTCGGAATCAAGGCAAGGCCTGTATTACTCCAGGTAAGAACGGGATCGCCTGCAGTGACGCGCTCGATTCCAGGGGCAGTGTCGATGCCGATCGGACCGGCCGGGAATTCAATCTGGCCTTTGCGGATTTTGCGATTGTCTACGACAAGGAGAATCAACCGGTGAACTCACCGAGTCAGATCGAAGGCGGGTTACGGACGCCTATTCTCCCAGGCCGTATTCCAGTACCGGAAGGCATTTCGACGAAAGATCCCGGTACGCAATTGATCAATTATAGGAACGAACCGATCCCGCTGCGCATCGGGACGCAGGACACAGACGGAAATCAGTTCAAGCAGTTGCCCCTCGATCAGGAGCGCGGCGATCTGGCGCATGTGTTCAGTTCAACCGTTCACAAAGACCAAAAAAGCGTAGACGAGCGTCTGTTTACCGAGCCCATCGGTAACGGACGTATGCCAGGTGATCCGGCGACACCGCTCCTGCGTGCTTATGAAGGCGATCATGTCCAGATTCGGCTGATTCAGGGCGCCCAGGAGGAACAACATGTATTCACCATGCATGGAGCCAAATGGCTGGCCCAGCCGGACAGTCCGAACACAGGCTACGTGAACGCCCAGTCCATCGGGATTTCCGAGCATTTCGAATTCAACGATCGCGTGGTCGACTTTATGCCATTCGGCCGAAGCAACGGAAACAAATCGTTCGGCGGAGTGGGGAAGCACAAATCAATCGACCATCTTTACTCATCGGCCGCGACGGACAATCTGTGGGATGGTCAGTGGGGACTGATGCGTGTCTATTCCCGTACGGAGGATGAACAGGGCCTTGTTCGCTTGCCGGGCAATACGGAGAAAACGCACGATGTTCTGGCGTCCGCGTTCATGCAGAACCTGGATGAGCTGTTGGATCGCGAATTGCTGGACGCCTCGGACGATGCCGCCGGCGATGAGGCGGGAACGAACGCCGCTCCGAGCGACGCGCTGGAGGCGTTTTGTCAGAAGGGCGGTCAGGACTTGCTGTCCCGCTCGTACGAGGTGGAAGCGTGGCTGGCGAAGGACCTGTTGCCAGGCGGAAAGCTGGTCTACAACGAACATTTCGGTATTGCGGATCCCCATGCAATTATTTTCGTGGAGTCCGGCGAGAAGGCCATGTTGCGATCAGGGAGTAAGCGGCCGGAGCCGCTCATTCTCCGCGCTCGGGCGGGGGACTGTATCCGTGTCACCCTGACCAATCATCTCCCTGCAGTCATGCAGGATGGCCCAGACCATCCGGAGACCTGGAGTTACAACATGGTGCCACCGGTCGTCCCGGGCTTCTCGTTTAATCAGGTACGTTCGTCGAGCCGGGTCGGATTACATCCGCAGCTGGTGGACTATAACCTGCTGAAGAGCGACGGAGCGCACGTGGGACTCAATGATGACTCCACCGTCGAGCCGGGCGCCAGCAAGACCTACCTCTGGTACGCCGGCGACATCGTGACCAACAAGAAAGGAACTCGCATTGTCGGCATCCCGCATGAGTTTGGGGCCATTGGCTTGCAGGATATGGGAGATGCCATCAAACATGCGTCGCATGGGGCGATTGGCGCCTTACTCATCGAGCCGCAATGCTCGCACTGGGAGACTGTGCCGTCGACGGGTACCGCCGAGGCGGTGGTGACCTATTGGAAGCCGGAATCGGCATCAGGCCGGCAGGGGAGGCATCTCAAACAACAGATCTGTCCCACTGAGCCCAAGCTGGACTCTGGAAAGCTGTATCGATTCAAAGAAATGGTGCTGCTGTATCAAGACAACCTGAGCGTCCAGCAGTACGGCCAGCCCATTCCCAATCTTCGGAATGGGGATGACTCCGAAGACTCCGGGCAGAAGGGATTTAACTATCGCACAGAGCCGCTCTGGGCCCGATTAGGGGCCGGTGCAGCCGATAATCCGGAGACGATGAATCAGTTCGATTGGTCGAATGTCTTGAGCTCAACGGTGCCGCACTTCCGCTGCGAGGCGGATTTTGCGAACAAGAAATATTGTGACCCCGAAACGCCGATCTTTACCGCGAAGGCCGGAGAGCCGGTGCGGTTTCGGGTGGTGCATCCGGGAGGCCATCCACGACAACATGCGTTCACGGTGTTCGGCCATGATTGGGTGCCGAGTCCATGGATCGATGCGTCCAAAACCATGGGATGGAATCAAGATGGTCTGACGCGAGTCGGATCGGCCGGAGGAATTGGGCCGGGCCGCGACGTGAACATTCTGACAACGGCCGGCGGGGACTGTAAAGTTTCGGGCGACTATCTCTACCGCACGCAAGAAGGGTTCATGTTCGGCGGCGGATTATGGGGGATTTTCCGGGTTGAGGAGAATCTCGGATTGCGCTGGTATCAACCGGCTTGGGCTTGGGCCGGAAATCTCTTCGGGTATGAGACCAACACAGTGGCGTCGTCTGATCTTTGCAGGGTTCAGACGTCGAACGATGCGCCGGTTATGCAGCCATGAGAGGAGCCATTCACACCCTCGTGGCTGCGGCTATGCGAAATATCCCGGGGGTGTTGCTCATGACAGCCTCGGTGGTGGCTGACGCCGCAGAAATTCAGCCGCCGCCTGATGTGCAACGGTTCGAACAGAACGGTCTCGCGATTGAGTTGACGGTTGTTCCGTTGAACGGCTCACCGGAAATCGGGAGAGGATTGACCGCCGGCCAACCAGCCACGGTGAAGGTCGCACTGATGGATGCGAAAAGCGGGTCTCCGGTGGTCGGGATACGTCCGAAGGGGTGGATGACGGGTCGGCGTTCCGAGATGGCGGCTGATGAAGTCACCTGCTTCGAGAAGATCCGTCGGCTGGCCGGCAGACGCTTGGGTGCCCGTGCCGAGATCGACTTGAATCGATATGTGATTGTGACGATGAATCACGACAAGACGGTTTCGGTGATCGACCCCCAGTTGGAGTTTAGTGCGACGAAGCTGGAAAGTCTCGTGACGTTGCCTGGCATCGGCGCGGATTGGGTCCTCAGTCCGGATCAGAATCACCTCTATGTGACCATTCCGGACAAGGACGTTGTGGCAGTGATCGAAACCCGAACTCGCAAGCTCATCGAGATCATTGCTATTGGTGAGGGATCACGTCCGGGACGAATCCTCTGGCAGCCAGAAAGCCGCCGGCTCTGGGTCGGGCTGGACGGAACGGGTCAGGTGGCAGTACTCGACGGAGAGAATCCCAGGCTCCTCACGTCCATGGCGGTAGGGCAAGGTCTCCATACATTGGCCGCTGTTCCTGACGGTCGATTCATGTATGTGACGAATAGCCACAGCGACACGGTGTCGGTGATCGATACGCAGATCATGGCGCCTGTGGCGTCGGTGCCGGTCGGCAAAACACCCGTAACATTGACCTACAGTAGTGCCGCCCGGCGCATGTACGCCGGAGGAGTGAATGGCGGGGAGGCTGTAGCGATTGATCCATCGACGCAGCGAATCGTTGCCCGGATTCCCATGGCGCAGGGCGTCGTCGCGTTGGCCGCAGAGCCGAAAGGCCGGTTTATCTTCGCGGTCAATCAAGTTGCAAGCAGCCTGTCCATCATCGATACTGCCACCAATACCGTAACGGCCGCCACGAACGTGGTCAAAGATCCGGATCAAATCGTGTTCACCCAGCGGTATGCCTATGTACGTGGCATCGAGTCGGAAAAGTTTACGCTCATTGATCTAGGCGAGGCCAGGAATGGGAAATTAGTACCGCTCGATGTGCAAGCCGGACGGCAAGCGCCGAGTGCTGCGCCGCAGGAACTGGGAGTCGCTCCCATGATCGTTCCCACACCTGAAGGCAATGCCGTCATGATTGCCAATGCGCCGGATGCGACGCTCCATTATTATCAGGAAGGCATGATGGCTCCGACGGGAACCTTCTCGAATTATCGTCGAATGCCGCGTGGCATACTCGTACTCGATCGAAGTTTGAAAGAAGTGGCCCCCGGCGTCTACCAAGCAACCGTGACCCTTCCGCATTCCGGTCGATTTGACGTTCCCGTGCTGCTCGACCAGCCTCGCGTGTCGCACTGTTTCCAGGTGGCCGTTCAGGAGTCGGCGGTGTCCCCGACGGCGGACCCGCGCCCTCGACCGGTACGCATTCAGGTGCGGTTTGGGAGCGATCCCGTGTCGGCGCACGTTTCAGCCGCCTTGTGGTTTGACTTGCTGGATGCCGATACTCAGGAACCGATCACTGGGCTTCACGATGTGCAGGTGTTGCTCTTCGAGCCGCCCGGTACCTGGCAACAGCGGCGGTGGGCCAAAGAAGAACGCGCCGGGCGTTACGTGATCACCCAGGCCTTTCCGCATGCGGGAGCATATCGGGTGCTCGTGCAGTCGTCATCCCGGCACGTGCGCTTTTCTGACAGTCTCCCTGCCCTGCTCACCGTCGGGCCGCCGGCGTCTCCTCCCTCGAAATCTCCTGAGCAGGCTCAACAGCCATGAGCGTGTCCATTCGATGATGTCCCGGATCGTTGCAGCCACAATGATCTTGTGGTTGTGTAGCGCGTATGCGGCGCTGGCCTGGTCCGATGTCACCCTGCCCGCCATCCCTGATGTTGAGGTGATTGACCAAGACGGCCTCTCTTACCGCTTCTATGGGGATTTGGTGCAGGGGAGAATCGTAGTCATCAATTTTATCTACACGACCTGCAAGACCAGTTGTCCTGCGGCAACCGGGCTGCTCAGTGGTGTGTATCATCGCCTGCGAGCGGCGGAACAGCCGGTGACCTTGCTGTCTGTCACCGTCGATCCTGTACACGACCGGCCGTCCCGGCTCAAAGCCTATGCCGCGCAATTTGGCGCTGGGAAGGGATGGCACTTTCTCACCGGTGCACCGGCGGATGTCGCCCGCATTTTGGCATCCCTGCAGGTCTCCACATCGAACAAGGCGGACCATCCGGCGATCGTGGTCATCGGGAATGAAGCGACTGGGACATGGACACGTCTTTACGGGGAAGCATCGGTTCCGATGGTGCTGGAGAGCCTCGAGGCCATAGCCGGCCTGCCGGATTCCGCTCCCTCTGGCGGACGTCAATAGGTTATTGCAACATGGCTCATCGATTTCTCCGGGTGAGCGGGACGTGCGTCATCCTAAGCCTGCTCATGATGACGTTTTGTATGGTACGGCCTTCCACCGCCGCATGGATTGATCCGCTTACGCCGGAGGAGCGGCAGGGGCGTGACTTGTATCACTATGGTGAGAACGGCTCCGCGGACCATGTTCACGTGAACTTGCAGGGAGTCGAGGGAGGTGTCCTGCCGACTCTTTTTCGATGCGCGGGATGTCATGGTCATCGCGGGGAAGGAACACAAGAGGGAGGGCTGCGGGTGCCTCCACTCACGCCCTCGGCCCTCAGGCAGCTCCGAGAAGTAAGCAGTACCGGACGGTCTCGGGTCGGATACACGGACGAGGCGCTGGCTAAGGCGATCACGCGAGGCATTGATCCGTCGGGCCATGCGTTACGCCCAAGTATGCCGCGGTATCAATTGACATCCAGCCAATTGGCGGCCGTGATCGCATATCTGAACCGGATTGGAGAGGAATCCGATACGGATCCCGGGGTAAGCCCCGATGTTGTGCTGATCGGAGCGGCGCTCCCTTTGACGGGGCCGCTCGCACAGTTAGGCCGGGATGTAGCCGCGACGATGCGGGGAACTATGCGGCGCCTGAACGAGCACGGCGGCGTATACGGACGGCAAATTGAACTCATTGTGGAAGATTCCCGGGGAGAGCCTGCGCAGACGGCGCAGGCCGTCTCTCGCCTGATCGAGAGGCACCAAGTCTTTGCCCTCGTGGGGAGCTTCGAGCCGACGAGAGAGGCACCCGTCCGTGGACGAATGGAGCGGCTCCAGATACCTCTGATTTTTCCTTTGAGCCAGTCTCTTGAGCTCTCAGATCCGCCCCACCCTTCCGTTTTCTATGCCTTGCCCGGGTTCGATCTTCAATTTCGATCGTTAGTGGATTTTTTTGCGTCCCGCATGAGGGCCCTCGCGGGAAGTTCCCAGCCCCGTCTGGCTCTCGTGCACAGGAGCGGAGTCAGTAGTAGTGAGGCTGTGCGTGGGGCCCTGGCGCAGATTCGGCATCATGGATTGAATCTGGCGGTGAGTTACGAATATTCGTCAGGCCGTCTGGCCGTGGTGGCTCTTGTTGCGCAATTGGAACAGCAGGGAATCGATGCCGTCTTGTTCATGGGAGACGGAGAAGATCTTGTCTCCATGGCAAATGAGCTAGGCCGCCGGGGAATGTCGCCGGTGTTGTTGAGTGCGGCCGGCATGGTCGGCGCACAGGCTCATGCCGTCCCATCGGACCTTCTTTCGCGGATATTTCTCGTGACCCCGCTTGATCCGCCTACGGAGCGTGAGATGATATATTTGCGGGCCTTGAGTGAGCAGCCCGCGTTATCGAGTGTGGGGTTTGCCCGCATGGCCCACGGCGCTGTGTCGATGCTGGCTGAGTCCCTGAAGCAGGCGGGTAGGGACCTCAGTCGCCATGCAGTCATTGAGGCCCTGGAGGCCTTTCGCGATCAGGACACCGGGGCAGGGTTTGCTGTGACATTCGGGGTACAGCGCCGACTGGGACGTGTGGCGTCAAAAGTAGTCGGTCTGCTCAAAGATCCCCCCTATATTTCGCCGTTGACGGATTGGATCGTGCCGGAAGATACCCCATGATCCTTCCATCTCGGGAAATTGGTCTGTGGAACGGCTGATCTTAAGGTGCCGCGGAAGGGCCACCTGGTTGACAGGTTGCAAAATCCTATGGTAGTTTCCCCAGCTCATGTCGGCTGGTCCGGCATGCCTACACCTCGCTCCCGTCTGTGACGGGGGCCAATGTCCAGGAGGAATCTGCATGGAGCTCTACGAGTCCCTGTTTATTATTCGTCCGACCTTAAGCGACGAAGAAACGACGACGCTGATTGAAAAAATGAAGGGTACCGTCACCAGGAACGGAGCCACGCTCGTGCGAGCCGAGAATTGGGGCCGCAAGAAGCTTGCCTACGAAATCAAGCGTGAACGCAAGGGCACGTACGTCTACTTTTATTTTCAAGGTCCTGGCACAACGATCGCGGACCTGGAGCGCGCGTATCGGCTCGAGGATTCAATCATCAAGTTTCTCACCGTAAAATTGGAGCAGGAGCCCGCTCCGCCCAGGGGTGCCCCCGTGGCGGCGCCAGCCCCACAAGGAGCCACCGTTGGCGGGATTCAATAAAGTCATTCTGGTCGGGAATCTGACGCGGAATCCTGAGCTGCGGTACACGCCCAGCGGAACGCCGGTCGCCAGCTTTGGCTTGGCGACGAGTCGGCGCTTCAAGCAGGGTGATGAACTCAAGGAAGAAGTCTGCTTCATCGATATCGTGGTGTTCGGGAAGCAAGCCGAACATTGCGGGCAGTATTTGAGCAAGGGGAACGGCGTCATTATCGATGGGCGTCTTCAGCAGCGACGCTGGGAGACAGAAGACGGCCAGAAACGCAGTAAGCATGAAGTCGTGGCTCAAGGTGTGACCTTTCTCCCGAAGCGGGGCGAGACCGGTGGTGAGGGCGGTGGCCTTCACGAAGAACCACCTTCATACGATGACGAACAGATGTAGGAGACGGAGGCGATCATGGAACGAGGAGATCGTGGAAACAGCGGAGGGGGCGGAGGCGGTCGGTTTTTTCAGCGCCGCAAGCCATGCCGGTTTTGCGTCGATAAAGCACCGATTGATTTCAAGGATGTCGGCCTGTTGCGGAATTTTCTGACCGAACGTGGACGAATTGTTCCCCGTCGCATTTCCGGCAATTGCTTGCAGCATCAGCGGGTGTTGACGGTAGCAGTGAAGCGGGCTCGCCAGATCGCCTTGGTGAGTTTCGCGGAAGAGCGCTAGGGCAGGGCCAGGTTTTGGCGAGTGTTGAATCAAGTGGCCGGGCTGCCTGTCTCCTATTCGATTCGGGGGCGGATCGTCTCGTCATGACGGTGCCCATGGATATACTCAACCCAGCGATTGTCGATATCGGTCCGGAAGGCCTGTCCCTGTCGTGCACGGCCTCTGGGCCTCAGCTGGGCTTGGATGAGCCCGAAGACAAGTTCGATGGTCCGCTGGCGATTCAGCTTGAGCTTTCGAGGCAGGAAGAGCGAATCTCGGTCACCGGAACGTTGGACGGCACCGCGATCCGTCAATGCGTTCGGTGTCTCGCGGAATATTCCGATCCGCTCTGTGTCTCTCTCTATGCGGAATATCTTCCGCAGGCCGGAGTGGTTGCCAAAACGGCCCCGGCGGAACAGGGGCGACGACATTCGAGACGCGGCGTTCAGCCGGTTGAACCGGAAGAAGAGGCGGACGAAGAGGATGAACTGTATTGGTATCAAGGCGATCACCTTGATCTGCTCCCCATGCTGCGCGAGCAGGTGATACTGACCGCTCCGATGCAGCCGATCTGCCGCGAGGATTGCCTGGGGCTCTGTCCTCGGTGCGGGCAGAACCTTAATGAGCGCCAATGCGGCTGTCCTCCTGAGCTAGCGCCGAGTCCGTTCCGTGTGCTGCGAGGGCGCGGGTCGAAAGGTGAAAACGCATAGTCTGTTAACCGGGTCATGTGCCCGTTGAAGGAGTCGTCATGCCAAATCCAAAACATAAACATTCACGATCCCGGCGGGACATGCGGCGAACGGCCAAGACCAGGCTTGTGCCTCCTGGATTTTCTCTCTGCCCGCAGTGCCACGAATTGAAGCTGCCGCACTATACGTGCATGAACTGCGGAACCTACAAAGGCAAAGCGGTTATCGTCGTCGAGGAATCCTAGTCGCGTTGTATTTTTTCGACGTGATTCGGGTACAATTGCCCACCGTGATCACGATCCGACGCTATGTCATGCGTGAGGCCGTTCAGGTCCTAGCCGGCAGGGCGTCTCTGCACGATTCTTCACTTCTCTATCCGTGGACCGCTAACCGCACATGAAGATTGCCGTCGATGCGATGGGCGGAGACCATGGACCGGCCCCGGTCATTGAAGGCGCGATGCAAGCCGCGCAGGAACTGGGGCTCGGGATCATTCTGGTCGGCAAGGAAGACGAGCTGACCGCCGCATGCCGCAAACTCAACTGTAACGATACGCGGATTACCATTCGGCACGCGCCGCAAGTGGTGGAGATGCACGAGTCGCCTGCCGCTGTGGCCAGGAAGAAGCGGGACTCGTCCATTTGGGTGGCGACGGAGCTGGTCAAATCCGGTGAAGCCGATGCGGTGGTCAGTCCGGGCAATACCGGCGCAAGCATGGTCGCTTCATTCTTTGTCCTCGGTTTGATCAAGGGGGTCGAGCGACCGGCGATTGCCACGATGTTGCCGACGTTGACGGGGAGCGCGGTGATGCTGGATGTGGGCGCCAATGTCGATTGTTCGGCGCAACATCTGGAGCAATTCGCTTTGATGGGAAATGAATTTGCCCGGCATGTCTACGCCAAGCCCAATCCGCGCGTGGGACTGTTGAGCATCGGAGAGGAAGACAGCAAGGGCAACGAAGTCACCAAGGAAGCCTTCAAGCTATTGAAAGCCAGCCCATTGAATTTTATCGGGAACATCGAGGGGCGCGACGTGTACAGCGGGAGTGCGGATGTGGTGGTGTGCGACGGGTTTATTGGCAATGTGGCGCTCAAGATTTCGGAAGGTGTCGCGGACGTCATCAAGAAGTTGCTGATGAAGGAACTTTCCGGTTCATGGCTCGGACGGTTGGCCTATCCCTTGATTGCAAAGCCGCTCCTGAACTTGAAGCGAAAAATCGATTATGCGGAATTCGGCGGCGCGCCCTTGCTGGGGGTGAACGGGACCACCATGATCTGCCATGGCCGCTCGTCCGCCAAGGCGATTAAGAATGCCATTCGTCGAGCAAAGGGATTGGCCGAAACCCGTTTGGATGAGCTGATTCAACGCGACATCGAGGAGAGCCTGAGACGGCATCAAGACGAGCGGTTGGAGGGAAAGCAGGCGTGATACGGGCGCGGATCACAGGGACCGGGTCGTATGCCCCTGAGCGGGTGATGACCAATGGTGATCTGGAGCAGCTGGTGGCGACCTCCGATGAATGGATTCGCGAGCGCACAGGGATCCGGGAACGACGCATTGCGGCTCAAGGACAAGCCTGTTCAGACTTGGGCTTGATCGCCGCAGAACGTGCATTGAAAGCCGCTGGCTTGTCCGGCAGTGATCTCGATCTGATTCTCCTGGCCACCTGCACGGGCGATATGCCCTTGCCATCGACCGCCTGCCTGCTCCAACATCGTCTGGGCGCGACGCGGGCCGCGGCCTGCGACATCTCTGCCGCTTGCTGCGGGTTCGTCTATGCGTTAGGGGTCGCTGACGCCTATGTTCGCACTGGAATGCGCCATGTCCTGGTCGTGGGCTCTGAAGTGATGTCCACGATTACGGATTGGACGGACCGCAATACGTGCATTTTATTTGGGGATGGCGCCGGTGCGGCGGTGGTGAGCGCTGCCGAAGGACAACGTGGCATCCTCTCCAGCCACCTGCATTCTGACGGCAGCTTATCTGATTTGATCGTGGTGCCTGGCGGTGGAACGCGGATTCCCCCTTCTGAAGCGATGATGGGCGAACGCTCACAGTACATCAAGATGAAGGGGAACGAAACGTTTAAGGTCGCGGTACGGACCCTGGAGGAAGTGGCGCGCGAAACGCTTGCGGCGCATCAGCTGTCGGTCGATGACCTTGATCTGTACATTCCTCACCAGGCCAACCTGCGTATCATTAAAGCGGTGGCCGATCGTCTCGGTCTTCCGCTGGAAAAAGTCGTCTTGAATATGGATCGGTACGGCAACACGTCCGCAGCCTCGATACCGATCGCCTTGGACGAAGCGGTGCGGGATGGACGGGTCAAAGACGGTCAACTGGTGATGTTCGGCGCATTCGGCGCGGGGCTGACCTGGGCATCGACGTTGATTCGCTGGTGAGGGGGCGGCCACTGATCGGTAATCGGGCCTGAAGCCAGGCTGTGCCGAATGGGTCCGGCTTTTTCCCGTTGACATTGAGCATGGTTTCTACGATACCTTACGCGGCTATGACAGCTTCAGCAATCGGATTTTTGTTCCCCGGACAGGGATCGCAATCAGTGGGCATGGGACGCGGGTTGTATGATGCGTTCCCGACGGTGAGGGCGGTGTATGAAGAGGCCTCCTCCATTCTCGGCTACGATGTGGCGCAGCTCTGTTTTGAGGGGCCGGTTGAACGACTGAATCTCACAGAAAACACTCAGCCGGCCTTGTTCGTGAGTAGCGCGGCGGCGCTCAAGGCTTTGGAACCAGCCGGACTAACTCCCGTGGCCGTTGCCGGGCACAGTCTCGGAGAATATTCGGCGGTTTTCGCGGCCGGCGGCGTCTCGTTTCAGGATGCGGTGTCCCTGGTGCAAAAGCGTGGGCGTTACATGGCCGAGGCCGTGCCACCAGGGACAGGATTGGTCGCCGCGTTGCTGGGTCTCTCGGCGGAAGTCGTGAGGGCAGTGTGTCAGGAAGCCGCGTCCGCCGGTGTGGTCGCCGCCGCGAATTTCAACTCTCCCGGCCAGGTTGTCATTGCCGGCGAGAAGGCCGCGGTCGAACGGGCGATTGAAATCGCCAAGTCGAAGGGATGCAAGAAAGCGATTCCGCTTCCGGTGAGTGTGCCGGTTCACACGCCCTTGATGCAGGGTGCCGCAAATCGGTTGGCAGCGGAATTCGGCGGAGTGACCTGGCGGGATTTGGCTGTGCCATTGGTCAATAATGCAGAGGCGGTGGCGCTGCGGCGCTCGGAAGACATTCGGGCGTCGCTGGTCCGGCAATTGCCGTCATCGGTGCGGTGGGAAGAGTCGGTGCAGACGATGGCTCAGCTGGGTGTGACGACCTTCGTTGAAATCGGACCGGGAACGGTATTGACGGGCTTGGTGAAGCGTATCCTTCCAGGCGCGGTCACCGCCAATGTCCATGACCCGAAGTCATTGGACGCGGCACTCACCGCCGCGGGCGTAGAGCGTCAGGCATAAGCAGCGTAGAGATTGCAGGGGAGTAGACCGATGTCATTACAGGGGAAAGTGGCGATTGTTACGGGCGGAGCCCAGGGAATCGGACGTGCGATTGCGGAAGGCCTGGCCGAGGATGGCGCGGATATTGCGGTGGCAGACCTTGATCCGGGGCGTTCGCAAGAGGCGGTGGCGGCGATTCAGAAATTGGGACGCCGGGCTCTGAGTGTCAAAGTGAATGTGTCCGATTGGAATGATGCCAAGTCCATGGCCGATCAGGTCATGCAGGAATGGGGTCGGATCGATATCCTGGTGAATAACGCCGGTATCACGCGCGACGGGTTGCTGCTTCGGATGAAGGAAGAAGATTGGAACCTGGTCCTGCAAGTCAATTTGAACGGGACGTTTCATTGCACCAAAGCCGTTCTGCTCCCCATGACGAAGCAGCGGTTTGGCCGGATCGTCAATATCGCCTCGATTGTGGGTGCGATGGGGAATGTGGGGCAGGCGAATTATTCGGCATCTAAGGCGGCGGTGATTGGGTTTACCAAAACCGCGGCGCGCGAATATGCGAGTCGAGCCGTGACGGTCAACGCGGTGGCGCCGGGTTTTATTGATACGGCCATGACGCAGGGGTTATCGCCGGAGGTGAAGGACGCTTTGCAGAAGCAGATCCCGCTGGGACGGTTGGGCCTTCCGTCCGATATTGCCGCGGCGGTTCGGTTTCTGGTGTCGGATGCAGCGTCGTATATCACGGGACAGGTCTTGCACGTGAACGGCGGCATGCTCATGGTATAAGTGAGTCGGGCCGGTGAGTCGATCGATTCCGGTCGACCCGGATGTTTCGGCAAAGAATGTGGCGGATGAGATACGATGGAAGGAGGTGGGCAAGTCCATGGCAACAGTAGATGAACGGGTGAAGAAAATTATTGCCGAGCAGTTGGGGGTTGAGGAAGACGAAGTGACGCTGGAAGCGCATTTCGTCGAAGATTTGGGTGCGGATTCGCTCGACACGGTCGAATTGGTGATGGCCCTGGAAGAAGAGTTTGAAATTGAAATCCCCGATGAGGATGCAGAAAAGATCCTCACCGTTGGGAAAGCGCTGGATTACATTAAAGAGAAAGCGTAACGGACGGCAGTATGCACGATCGATCCGTCAGACGTGTGGTGGTGACCGGTCTCGGACTGGTGACGCCGCTTGGAACCGGCGTCGACAAAACGTGGAAGGCGCTGTGTGCCGGCGAGTCCGGCGTGGGCCGAATCACGCGATTTGATCCAAGCGGATACGACGCGCAGATTGCCGCAGAGGTGAAAGATTTCGACCCGGCGCAGTTCATCGAGAAAAAAGAAATCAAGAAGATGGACACCTTCATCCACTATGCGGTGGGGGCGAGCCAATTGGCGGTGGACGATGCCGGCCTGAAAGTTTCGTCTGAAGAGGCGACGAGAGTCGGGGTCTACATCGGGTCCGGTATCGGCGGGCTGGGATCGATCGAGCACTATCATGACGTGCTGAAGGAAAAGGGGCCAGGCCGGGTCTCGCCTTTCTTCATTCCGATGACGATTATCAACCTGGCCTCCGGGCAGGTGGCGATCCGGGTGGGCGCGAAGGGGCCGAATTCCTGTGCGGTCACGGCCTGCGCGACCGGGAACCATTGCATCGGCGATGCCTACCGCCTCATTCGACGGAACGATGCGGATGTGATGATTGCCGGCGGTGCGGAAGCGGCAATTACGCCGCTGGGTGTTGCCGGGTTTGCCTCGGCGAAAGCCCTGTCGTTTCGAAACAACGAACCGGCGAAGGCGAGTCGGCCTTTCGACAAAGACCGCGACGGATTCGTGTTGGGCGAAGGGGCTGGCGTGGTCGTGCTCGAAGAACTGGAGCATGCCCGTGCGCGCGGCGCACGCATCTATGCCGAAGTTATCGGATACGCCATGAATAGTGATGCCTACCACATCACCGCGCCGCCCGAAGAGGGAGAGGGGGCAGTTCGGTGTATGGAAATGGCGATTGCGGATGCCGGCGTCCTCAAGACGGACATCGGCTACATCAATGCCCATGGCACGTCTACCATGGCGGATGCGATCGAGACCAAGGCCATCAAACATGTGTTCGGGGATCAGGCGTACCGGATTCCGGTCAGTTCGACGAAGTCCATGACGGGCCATCTGTTGGGTGCGGCCGGAGGGATAGAGGCCGTGTTCAGCATTCTTGCCTTACACCATGGTGTCTTGCCTCCGACCATCAACCTCGACCATCCCGATCCCGCCTGTGACCTCGACTACGTGCCCAATAAGGCCCGTCCGGCCAAGCCTCAGGTGGCCCTGTCCAATTCGTTCGGCTTCGGCGGGGTCAACGCCTGTCTGCTTTTTCGCAGATGTGACCAGTAATCCTCTCCAGCCATGAGTCAGGTGGTATGACGCCGGCAACGTCAATTGAGGCGGTCCAGCGCCTTCTGGGCTACCGGTTCCGCCAGCCTCGTCTGCTGGAAGAAGCCCTGACTCACAAATCCTACTCCAACGAGCGGCGCACCAAAGATCGAACGCAGAACGAACGCCTGGAATTTCTGGGCGACGCGGTGCTGTCGCTCGTCATGAGTGAGTACCTCGCCGCCGAATTTCCGGGGAGCAACGAGGGCGGGTTGTCCAAGCTGAAAGCTCATCTCGTGAGTGAGGCGTCGCTGGCTAAGGCCGCCCGGCGAATGAAACTGGGGCGCCTGTTGCGATTGGGAAAGGGTGAAGAACTCTCGAAGGGTCGGGAGAAACATTCCTTATTAGCAGATGCGCTCGAAGCTTTAATCGCGGCGGTCTATTTGGATGGTGGACTTGAGGCGAGCCGGACTTTTACCTTGCGGGTGTTGGAGGAGGAATTGCTGGCGGCACGGGCGGAACAGGCCCGGCCCGGGATGGAAGATTATAAAACGCAGCTCCAGGAACTCTGCCAGAAGCGGTTCGAAAGTCTCCCGCAGTATGCCACGGTGCGGGAATCAGGGCCGGATCACGAAAAGGTGTTTGAGGTTGAGCTGACCATCCAGGGAGTGATGCGAGGGATCGGGTGCGGCCACAGCAAAAAAGAGGCGGAGCAGATGGCTGCGCGGGAAGCTCTGACCCAATTAACGGCGTGAGTTACCATTCACTGAACTGGCAAGAAGGAGGCAAGATGACACAACAACGATGGCACAATCGGTTTGGCTGCGCGGGCGTAATGAGTCTGATCTTGGTCGTCGGTATGGTTGGAACCGGTTTAGCGGCTGATGCTCCTGACAAGGGCGGCGATGTCGTTAATGCGAGCAATGTGCGGGCAGTCATCAAGACCAAGTTAGGCGACATTGAGATGAAGTTTTTGCCGGACGTTGCCCCGAAGCATGTCGAAAATTTCATCAAGTTGGCCAAATCCGGATTTTATAATGGCACGATTTTTCATCGTGTCATCCCTGGTTTTATGATTCAGGGGGGCGACCCGAACACCAAGGACACACTGAAAAAAGGCGCCTATGGCCAAGGCGGTCCCGGGCACAATGTCAAAGCTGAATTCAGCGACCTGCCCCACAAGCGTGGCGTCGTGTCAATGGCGCGGGCACAGGATCCTGATAGCGCCGGGTCGCAGTTTTTTGTCGTCGTCGAGGAGTCGCGTTTCTTGGATCGAAAATACACTATTTTCGGTGAAGTGGTGAAAGGGATTGGGGTTGCGGACAAGATCGTGGCATTGCCAAGAGTCATGTGTCAGACCGGCGCGCCGAGTCCTGCCGATAAGGGGCCGTGCGACAATCCGATCGATCGGGTTGAGATGACGGTGACGATTATCGAGTGAACCGGGAGACGTGAGCACCGGGCCGATCCTGCGTGACGCGATCAGCCCGGTGCTCATGATCCCAATTAGAAGGGCTGAGTCTGTTGCTGGGCGCGGACCAGCGTCAGGAAGTGAGAGAGGGCTTTGGTCATACGTTCTGCGTGGGATGCGGAGCGAAAGAGCAGCGTGTCTTCAGCAAACTGGCCTTTCAATTCCGCGACCGCCCCGGTGCAGAAGCTGGTTTTCAGGATGCATGGGCCGTTGGCGTTGCAGGAAATGCGGACCCCGTAAAGGACCAGGTTGTTCTCGCGCGTGTCCTGGCCCTGGTACTCGAAGGTGTCGATGTCCTGCATATTGAAATGAGTGAAACCGGTGTTGACCTCGTCATGCCCATGGTTCAGCTCGATTGTGCCCAGCCTGGTTCCCGTCGGAATCACACTATACACTTCAGTGATTTTGGTCGGCTTCACGGCTTTCGGATTCCGGCAACTGAGGGTTCGCACAAAGCCGTGCGCATTGGCCATGTCGCTGATGAACTGCACGGTGTCATCCAGGGATTGAGTGAAGCCTGCGGTTGGCCAGAGTATGCCACAGGTACATGCCATGGCTAGACTGATCTTCTTCAGCCATCGGCGGCCTGACTTCGCGTGTCTCTTCTGCATGGTTCGTCTCCCTCATATCCTGCAATAGCCTCGTCTGTGACGTGCCTACCGTACTGAAGCAGCTGGCGCAGTGCAATCCTTACTTTTGCGCAGCAGTTGAACGCTTGTGCGGGCGCCAGGTGCACCTCCGTTACGTCCATGGAAGGATTGATATGGCAGGGATCACACGAAGTCTTGGGCGATGACGGCCGAAGTAGAAGGGAAGACAGCGGAATCGATGGGCATAATCGGAGAAAGATCGATTTGTTCAGCGATGGAGCCGAACCGGAAGGTATTCAGTACGGTGGACATGCGGAATTCCATCTTGTCCAGATTCATGTAGTGGAACATTTTGGAAAGGAACGGGCCTTCCATATGGGGTTGGTGAGGATCGAGTTCCCATGGGTGAAAGTACATGACGAGCGGCCGGCCTTTTTGTTCAATCCTCCGCATCAGCCCGCACAGGGCCGGAAATGGCAAAAGCCTGAAATAACTGCCGCCGGCGATGGGAATCCGGACTCCTCCGAGATTGACCGTCGATGGAGGCACTTCCCAAATGGGACCCGAAGAGGTTTGTTTCAGATGGTGCCAGGGGTCTGATCCGGGAAGACCACAATGATCGTGCCGGATAGGAACCACGCTGGAGTCGTAGGTATGCCCCTCTTCGGCCAAGATCGGTAATGCCCACAGTGTTTCGCGCGTGATGGTGAAGCCGGGTGCGCGATACCCATGGACCGGAGCCCCCGTGAGGTCTTCCAGTATCTGTTTGGCCTGCCTCACGTCGGCGCGGAACAAATCCGGTGTTTGGGCCGTGACCAACTCATGCCCATATCCGTGAGAAGCAATTTCATGTCCGCATTCCGCAATCTGCTTAATCAGACCAGGGTGACGTTCGGCGACCCATCCCAGGACAAAAAAGGTGGCTTTGGTATCATACCGCGCGAGTAAATCAAGCACCTTGCACGTGTTGGCCGTCACGCGGCTTTCAAAGGCGCCCCAATGTCGCCGGCGAATAGGCGAATCAAACCGCGAGACCTGGAAATGTTCTTCGATGTCGAATGTCAGACAATGCACAGATGAAATCCTTAGGTGTAGGGTTTTGCCTACTCGTTGCGGTGATGAAGGGTTTGCATGCTGACGTTGGAGAGGAACCCCTTTCGACCCGCTTTGTATACTATGTGTGCACAACGAAGTAAAGCAAACTTTAAGCCATTAGATTTCCATAGGTATTTCAATGGGATCATTCGGAAGTCCGGCAGACGATTGCAGGGGTGTACGGGAGAACTTTTACGGAAAGTATCTAAAAAGATACGTCTTGGTCTCTCTAATTAAGAGCCCGCGAGATGCGGCACTGGTGGGGCAGGGGTGCAATGCGTGTGATCAGGCGGCTGGTTTTCTTCTCTCGCTGTCTGTCAGTTGTTGCTGCAGAGGCACGGTGAACCGGAAAACCGACCCTGATCCCGGCTCGCTTTCCGCTCCGATGTTGCCTCCCATCAACTCCACCAATTGTTTGCAAATGGCCAGTCCCAGTCCTGTTCCTCCATACTTCCTGGTCGTGGAGCCGTCGGCTTGCACGAAAGGCTGGAATAACTTCCCGAACGCGCTAGGCGCAATCCCGATGCCGGTATCTGCGACGGAGAATCGGACATGACTGACTCGGTCGGTATTCAATGACGATTGGCCGTAGCTGGTAGCAGGAAACTCGAGACGTTGTCCAGAAGGCCGTTGGTCCAGGTCGACCACGATGGAAACGGTTCCGCGGTCGCTGAATTTGATGGCGTTCGCGAGCAGGTTGCTGAGGACTTGCTGCAGTCGGGTCGGATCTCCCAATAAGGCGGCCGGCACATCCTCCGCAATCCGGGAGTGAAGGATAAGACCTTTTCGTTGCGCTCGCTCTGCGAACAACGCCAGGACTCGACCAACAAACTTTGGCAGGTCAAAGTCCAGCAATTCGAGTGACAGTTTCCCGGATTCAATTTTTGAAAAATCGAGAATGTCATTGATGATGACCATCAAGGAATCGCCCGAGGAACGGATCGTTTGCGCGCAATCCAGTTGTTCGGGAGTCAGGTCGGTTTCCAGGAGCCAGTCGGTCATGCCCAGCACGCCATTCATCGGGGTGCGGATTTCATGACTCATCGTCGCGAGGAATTCGGATTTGAGCCGGGCCCCCTCCATCGCCGCATCGCGAGCCTGCGTGAGAGTCGCCTGGCTGGCTCGCAGTTCCTGGAGTACCTGGTTGGCTCGAACCATGTAGCGGATGCGGTGGGTCAACAGCATGGCGTTCAAGGGTTTGACGATAAAATCCGTCGCGCCGGCATCATACGCTTTGGTAATCGACTCAAAGTCGTCCAGCCCGGTCATGATGAGAATCGGGGTGTGTTCGCCGCCTGGTAACTGTCGCAACGCTGCGCAGGTCTGAAAGCCGTCCATTTCCGGCATCATGACATCGAGGAGCACCACGTCCGCCGGGCTTTTTTGAAAGGCGTCGCAGGCTTCCCGCCCGTTCTCAGCCTCCACGACGACCCATCCGGCTTGTTCCAGGGCTTCACGGGCAAACATGCGGAGAATGATGTCATCGTCCGTGACCAACGCATAGGGTGATCGTCCCGATGAGAGCGGGATCATGATGATTTCTCCTTGGCGATCTCGTTTCGAAAGACGGCACAAGCGGCAGCATATTCGCACTGTAGGTCGGCCAGAACCCGATCGGCTTCGATCAGGTTCTTTTGAGCGCCCATCGCTTCGAGCTCCCTGCATCGAGCCGCCACGGCAAGGGCTCCAAGTTGGGCACTGCTCGACTTGAGCCGGTGAGCAACTGCTTGCAGTGCAGAGGGATCGTTCGCGCGAATCGCGTTCCGCAGGGTATCCACACTATCTCGTGAATTATCGAGATACTTTCGGAGGACCGAGGCCAGCACATCAGGCCGGTTCGGGCGCTGCAACGCGCGAATGCCGTCGAGGGCTTTGGGGTCCATGCCCGATGCGGCTGCGGTGCTGCCTGTTGTGGAATCAGTTGCCGGTTGAGTTGACTTGCCATTTACAGGAGGCGTTTCTCCTGAGGCAGGGGCGGAGTTCGGGGCAGGTCCCCTCCTCTCCAGCCATTTCTGCACGGCGCTCTGCAATTGGATCTGGGTATAGGGTTTGGTCAAATAGTCATCCATCCCGGCCGCGAGACATTGTTCCCGGTCGCCTTGCATGGCATTGGCGGTTAAGGCGATGATGGTCACCCTTCGATGCCCTGAAGACGTTTCCTGCCGGCGAATTTCGCCGGTCGCCGTCAGGCCATCCATCTCCGGCATCTGACAGTCCATGAGCACGAGATCAAATTGGCTGCGCCCGACCAATTCCAGCGCTTGCCGGCCGTTTTCTGCCATCTCGACCTCATAGCCGAGGATTTCCAACATTCCCACTGCGACCTCGCGATTGACCGGGCTATCTTCAGCCACAAGAATCCGGGCCGCACGATGTCCCGCTTCCTTGGCCTCCGGTCCGGTGGCTGACGGGCACGCATAGGGCGGCCCGTAGCCAGGTTCGAGGGTGACATGCGGTTTTGGAAATTGCGGATACGACGTTAGGCCCGTTTCCGTTCCCGCGCCAAGCGGTTGCAGTTCGAATCGCGCCGTAAACGAAAACGTGGAGCCGCGTCCGGGCTCACTTTCAACGGTGATGGTTCCGCCCATGAGCTCCACCAATCGCCTAGCGATCGACAGCCCGAGTCCTGTCCCGCCATACCGTCTGGTGGTTGAACCATCGGCTTGCGCAAAGGCATCAAAAATACGTAATTTTGCCGCGGGCGGAATGCCGATGCCGGTGTCGGTGACCGAAATGCGGAGCTGCGCATGGGTAGCTGTACCGCTCACATAGCCGGCAGTCAGCGAAATCTCTCCGGTTTCGGTGAATTTCATGGCATTGCTCAAAAGATTCATGAGGATTTGACGGAATCTGACCGGATCGCCCTTCAAGTAGCGTGGGACCTTTTCGTCGATCTGTTGAGTCAGGAGAAGGTGTTTCCGGCGGCCGGCCTCCATGAATAGCTCGAGGGATTCGTCCAACAGTTGCGACAAGTCGAATCCGACACATTCCAAATCCAGTTTGCCCGCTTCGATTTTTGAGAAATCAAGAATGTCGTTAATGATGGCGAGCAGGGTCCTCCCCGACCGGTGTACGGTTGAAGCGAGGTGCCGCTGCTTGTCCGTCAGGGGGCTGTTGAGCAAGAGCTCGGTCGTTCCCAGCACGCCATTCATGGGGGTGCGGATTTCGTGGCTCATATTGGCGAGGAA
Source organism: Nitrospira sp. CR1.1 (assembly GCA_014055465.1). Classification (NCBI taxonomy): domain Bacteria; kingdom Pseudomonadati; phylum Nitrospirota; class Nitrospiria; order Nitrospirales; family Nitrospiraceae; genus Nitrospira; species Nitrospira sp. CR1.1. Next base: position 391,174 of record WIAF01000002.1, on the reverse strand, counting down.
CTCGCTCTTTGCCTTGCTGGCCGCTTCGGCGGCTTCCTTTGCCGCACGGAGTTCCTCCTCGGTGCGTTTGCGGTCGGTGGTATCGATATGGATGCCGACCATCCGCGCGGCCACGCCGTACTCGTCCCGGATGAGGCTGCCGCGGGAGAGGATCCAGCGGTACGATCCATCCCGATGCTGCAGCCGATGTTCGAGCTCAAACTGGGAGTGGTCGCCGTCCAGACAGGATTGTATGGTCGTATGGACCAGCGGCTGGTCTTCCGGATGAATGCGGGAGCGCCATTCTTCGAATGTATTGGACAGTGTGGCCTCGTCATGGCCGAGGTGGCTTTTCCATTGCGGGGAGAAATAGACCGAACCGGTCGTGAGGTTCCAATCCCAGATTCCGATGTGAGATCCCTGCACCGTCATCAGGAGACGGGCTTCGCTAGTGCGCAAAGCTTCTTCCGCCTGCTTGCGTTCTGAAATATCCACGACGAAGGCCGTGAACGTATACGCATTTTCCAGGCGGAGCGGGGTGATGGCCAACTCAATTGGAAACTCTGTGCCGTCGCGGCGCAGGGCGGTGATCTCGATCCGTTTGTTCAAAATAGGCCCGTCACCGGTCTTGATGAACCGCTCAAACCCTCGTCGATGGGCTTCGCGTTGAGCCTGTGGAATGATGGTGTCCGCCATCGTCCGGCCGATGGCTTCCTGGCGCGTCCACCCGAATGTCTGCTCCGCCTGAGCATTCCATCCGATAATGCGTCCCTGCTCGTCCACGCTGATCACTGCGCTGAGCGCAGTATCAATAATCAATCTGGTCCGTCCCTCGCTCTTGCGCAGCGCTCCTTCGGCGTGGAGCCGCTCGACCGCTTCCAGGGCCAAAGATACTAACGAGGCGATCGCATAACTGAATTGTTGCTCCTCGAGCATCCACGAGCGCGGCGGCCCCACATGTTCACTGCAGAGCACCCCAACCAGTTTCCCCTTGAAGCGAATCGGAATATCGAGCATGGCGCCGATCCCCAGCGGGGTCAGGTAGGTGTGGGTGAACTCGGAGGTGCGAGGATCGGTCCGCGCGTCGGATGCATCAATGACGCGTTCCGTGAGGAGTTCCCGGAAATAGTTCGGGAATTGTGTCGCGAGGAGTTCCATGCCGGAGGAATGGCTGTTGGTGGACGCGTCGTAGAGTTCTTTGCAGGTGATGGCGCTGTGATCCTCGCGCAGAAGCCAGATGCTGGACCGGCGCACTCCAAGCGTCGAGGCTGTGACGCGGGTAATTTCCCTCAAGGCCGGTTCCAGAACACCGCTTTGAATGATGCTGTTGCTTGTCAGGCCCAAGAGAGCGGCCTGATGTTGCCGCAATAAATTTTCCGTATAGCGACGAACATCCTCCGCCTGCTTGCGCTCCGTAATGTCCCGAAAGACCAGCACGGCCCCGGCGGCATGGTTGTCGCGCTCAATGGGAGCTAACACGCAGGACACGGGAAACGAACGGCCGGTGATCGAGGTGAGAAGGCCGTCGTCGGTCCTGAACGAGTGCCCCTGAGCCGTGTCATCCAGCAGCACCTGGGTGAAGACCGGCGCGGTGAGATTTGTGCCGTACGAGAGGGAAATCATCTCCCCCAGGCGTCGTCCCGCGACCTCTGCTTCGGTCAGCCCCCACAAGCGCTGCCCTTCAGGATTGAGCAACACAATGTCCCAGTTCCGATCCACGACGCAGAGCCCGTCGCCCATGGAACAAAGTACGGTGTGAAGTTTGTCCCGTTCCTCGGCCAACTGACTCTCGGAGGTGCGGCGTAGCTGCTCGTTCAGGTCCTGCATCTCTCTTGCGGAGAGCGCGATCGAGCGTTCGAGCAGTTCTCGCCCCTGATCGGATTCAAGGTAGCTCCGGCTGACCCGTTCAAGCAATTGCTGCCAGGCCTCGAGCGAGGTGGGCGCTGCACCGTGTTCCAATCCCAATCGCTTGAGTTGTCGTGTAAGCAGCGGATGCATAGAAATTAGAATTCGGTAATCGTCGTCAACGTCATGGTTTGGTTGTGGAGATCGCAGGCTCCGCTGTCATAGGGAGAGATTTCCCCATATGAATAAAAGCCGACTTGGCGGCTGCCGTCCGGCAGAATGTCCAATGTCGCTTCAATCTCTTCTTCCGTTCGTTCTCCGAGGACCAAGCGTCGCCCGACACAACTGATGGCGATCGAGAGCGTGGGAGAGGGGCTGGCTGCACGTGCCGGATCCTTGAGGGTCAGGGTTGCCGCTTCGGAGGCGCCTTGAATCAAGCGGTCAAAGTTGGCGCGCATCAATTGAGCGAGAACGCCCTCCGGAAGATCGCCCGCGAAGGTCATGGATTGAGCGGCTTCATCGACAGCCAGGATGGTGCGAACCAGGACTTTCCCGTCGGTGTTCGAGCCTCTGATCGCGAGAGGGAAGAGCAGGCCTGTGGCCGGGAGCCCGGCGGCGCGGTCACCGAGATACTCTTTGTAGAGTTGCAGCGCCGGGCGCCCATCCAGTTCGTACAGAATGTTCCCGTCGGATTTGGTCACCCGGCGCTCAGGACCGAACTTATCCCATCCTCCCTTTGAGCCGTGGCCCAACCGGACATGGCTGCCATAGAAGCCAATGGCGGTCACATAACCGCTTTGAGGCGCACGGTCTTTTATGACCCATGTTCGCTTGAAGTCGGTGCCGTCGCCGGCCAGACCGCCGGTCACGACGACGGCGCCTCCCAATGTGTCGTTCAGTCCCTTCACAAGCTCGCTGCCGTTGACATTCAATCCGTCAGACAGCACGAGCAGACCTCGAAGCTCCGGCTGTTGAAGGCGGGCGGCAATGGCGCGTCCTGCAGCGTATGAGTCTTTAGGGGAGTGAACCGCCGCGCAGGTGGTGAGGAGAGGCGTCTTCTCGAAGCGCACCACAGCAACGACGAGGCTGTCATCCGAGATTTCACAGCCATGAATTTCTCCGGCCGTGGAGCAGCCCATCACGTGACTTCGAGGGCAGGCGTTCATCACCTGCTGGATGAGGTCCTGACGGTCAATCAAGCGTGAGCCTCCGAACAACAACAGGAGGCTGGTCTCCGAGTCGAGGGCGGCCAGTTCAGCAGGAATTCCGGAGGGGCCGGTTTTGAGACAGGTGGTCGCGACTTGCATGGGGTCGTCTCCTTGTTAACAGTGTGGGTGCTGCAGCGTCTCCGTGGATGGGGTGGCTTGGTCCGAGGCCGTGACTCGTGATGTGGTGGCACACGCGGAGATCGTAAACCAGAAGGTGGAGCCCTCCCCGGGCACACTGGAGAGCCCCAGGTGGCCGCCCATCATGCCGACTAATTGCTTCACGATAGCCAGGCCAAGCCCGGTCCCGCCGTATTTTCTCGTGGTTGACCCGTCGGCCTGCGAAAAGGAGTCGAAGATTCGATCCTGCGCGTCGCGCGGAATGCCGATCCCTGTATCGGACACGTCGATGCGCACATGTTCCGAGTGGCCGTCATCCATGGCTGCTGAAATGGCAATACGCCCGGTCGTCGTGAATTTGAGGGCATTGCTGATGAGGTTCGTCAGGATCTGACGGAGTCGGTGCGGGTCTCCGTAGAAGGTGACGGGGATGTCTGGCGCAATGGTCAGGGTGAGCGTCAGCCCTTTTTTCACCGCCTGTTCGTGAAAGAGCGTTGAGGTTTCCGTCAGGAGCTGCCGCAGGTCATAGGGGATGTGTTCCAGGACTAAGCGGCCGGCTTCGATCTTCGAGAAATCCAGGATGTCGTTGATGAGGTGCAGGAGGTTGGTTCCGGACGTGTGCGCGGTGTGGGCATATCGCCGTTGTCTCTCGTTGAGCGGGGTCGTAAGCAATAACTCCGTCATGCCGAGCACACCGTTCATCGGGGTTCTGATTTCGTGACTCATGTTGGCCAGAAATTGGGACTTGGCCTGACTGGCCGCTTCGGCGGCGTCTTTTGCCCGGCGAAGGGCTTCCTCCTGCTGCTTGCGTTCGGAAATGTTCTGAATGAAGGTGGTGAACTGCTGGGTCCTCCCGATGGCCAGGCAGCTTGTGGCGATTTCGACAGGAAACTCCGCGCCGGACCCCGACCGGCCGACACTCTCCACGCGGCGGTTGAGAATGGCTCCGGGGACGAGTCCTGGGAGCACCCCTCCGGCATCGGCCGCGGATGTAGAATGGGCAGTGGAGAGATAGGTTGTCAGGGGTTTTCCGATAGCCTCGGTGCGGGGAACATCAAACATGAATTCCGCCTGGGTGTTCCAGTCGGTGATGACTCCCGAGGCGTCCGTTGTGACCACGGCGTCAAGAGCAGTTTCGATGATCATCCGGGTGCGGGTCTCACTCTGCAGAGCTTCCTCGCGGGCAAGCTCATTCACTCGCCAAAAATAGAGCAGGGCCGCGCATTGAGCCAGAATGAAGCTGCCGTGAACCAGTGCCCAGGTCCATGGGTGCGCCTGCCCTTCGGCATGGACGTACACCATGCGGGGCATCAGGGTGCCTATGATCCCGTGATCGATGACGATGAACTGCAGTCCAACCAGAAACGGGAGCCAATCCTGGTACAGCACGATCACGGACATCATGACGAAGAAATGAAAGTGCAGTTCGATTCGTCCTTCGGAGAGATGCACCAGAAGCGCCGAGGCCGTCAGTAACCCATAGGTTGCAATGGCGCCTTGAAGCCGCCGGCTAATGGCGGGAAGTTGCGCGGCGATGGCGATGGCTCCAAGGAGGGCTCCACCACCGAGATAGAGGCCACGCCCTGCGCCCATATAGGCGCCGTACAGGGGAACACCCAGTACGTGCAACCAGAGGATGTACAGAATCCCCCGGTGACGGACGGCCCAGGCCGACGCGTCCAGCGCATCTCCCTTGGGCAAAGCAGCTGAGAGATTACTGAGAAAAGAGTACATAGATTTTCAACGAGTTACGCCTGCGGTCCTGATGGCCTTCTTACGAAGGTGTAAGTTCTGACCCGCCTGTATCGGCAGAAATGCGGGGTAACTAAAGAGAAAACGGCTGAAGAGAAAAACGAAACCTAACGGTAGACAGTCTGGTGAACGGGGGATTGGAACTCTCTCGTTGTTGTGCGCAGCGGGGGGTGCTCAGTGGTGGTGATGATGGCACTCGGGGCCATGGACATGGGGTGGCGGTTCCTGGGGCGGTGGAGTCAGTTGGCCGGGCAGCACAATTCGGCCGGCTTCATGCTGCTTGGTCAGGTGTTCTGCAATCTCGGGGTGGAATGTTTTCACATAGCCGATCATGCCGAGGAGAAAGCGGCGTGATTGGAAGCCCTGTCCGGAAAATTCCGTCAGGATCGCCAATGCGCGATCGAGAATTTCGGGGGCCGTGCCGGCGTCGGCAATCTGCTGGGGCTGCTGCTTCACGAACGTGTCATATTCTTTCTTGAGCCGTTCGGCAAAGACCGGCATCGGAGCGGCCGGTACGTGGAGAGGGCTGAGGGTACGGCGCAATGCTTGGATGGCCGCAAAGACTTCGGCATCCTGCCCGTCCCGCCGGTCATGGAAATAGCCGAACGTGACGACTTCGATCAGGTTGAACAACGCCGCCGCTTTCTCGCCTCCCGCCACGCTGAGCTGGCGGTAAAGTTCACGCCGGACCGGGGCAAACTGTTCGCCCAGCCGTTTCTGTTGATAGTCGCTTCCGGTATCGAGATACTCGCAGTCAGGCGGGCAGGAAATACGTGCCAGGCGGTGTTCTCCGCAGCATTGGCTGCAGATCAGGCCGGTGAGGGCGGGACAGGAGCGTTTCCCTTTGCGCTGCGTGCAATAGACACATTGGCTCATTTGCGGGAGGCTCCTTCTTTCTCAGACTTTTTCGGCTCAATGAACCCGTAGTCGGCCAGCGTGCGTTTCGCGCGGTCGCCCGACGTCACGGTGGGAGATTCCAGGCCGTTGACTTCGGCCGCATTCGAGTCCTGGTAGGGGACGAGAATCAGGTGATTCACGCGGTCGATGCCAAGATCCGATGGCCCAGGCAGATATTCCGCGATGACTTGAAATTTATTGTTCGGCAGCATCCGCCAGATTTTCCCCTTCGTCAGGTCCGAGACATACATGCTGCCCCACCGGTCGAAATCGACGCCGCTGAGGTTTTGGAATCGCCCGGTAAAGAATCCGTTGGAGGCCAGTTCGGTGAGGGTGCCTTCCGGAGTTATATCGAAGATTTTTCCGGAATCATAACTCACCACGACGATATGTCCGGTTTTGGGATGGACCGCAACTCCTGACGGGCCGGCTAAGTGGACCCCTGAAACATAGAGAGACAGGGTCAACGGCTGAGTCAGATCCACGCGATAGATCGCATTGCCCCCCTGATCGGCAAGATACAGATGCCCGTGCCCATCGGCAGCCACGTCCACGAGCGATTGAGCGGCCTTGCCGTTGGCGGGCCGGGGGAGCACGACTGTGGCGAGAGGTTTTCCCGTGTTTTTGTCGAAGGCGCGCAGGGTGTCGACATCCGTGACGTACAAGACTTGATCGACGATGGCCATGCCTTTGGGCGCATGGAGCGTGACATCCCCTCGGCCGCCTTCGATGAACTTGAAGGCCGTAATGCGGCCGTCGTCGCTCAGCTTGGTAATGAACCCGTTGTTATCCAGGGCGTTGGTGTCCCCGTTGATGTTCGAAATGAAATAGGACCTCGATGGAGGGTCGGCCAGGAAGCTGTGCGGCGATTCTAATCCGCTCACTTGCAGGGCCCAGGCCCAGGAGGAGGCGAGCAACAGTCCCATGGTGCCCGCAAGAGCCAGTCCACGATTGTGACGGCGTCTCGGCCGTTCGGGGAAGACGGAAAAGATGGTCATGGGAATCATCAACGAAGATGTCGCACAGATTGTCCTGGTGCATCGTAGCCAAGGGTCTCGGAGACTGTCAAGGAAGCTGAGGAATCGCGAATGAAATGCGGCGGGGAGGCTGGCAGGACAAGCGGCCTGATGACCCCGCGAGGACCCTGTTGGGGCGGGGGCTTCCGTCAAGTGTCTCGCCGCCTCCAGCGTTGACTTGTTGAAAAATTGCCTGCTATGGTGCCCTCACTTTTCGCTTCTATTCAGGCCAGGGAGGATATTGTGGCGGCACGAATTATCGATGGGAAAGCATTGGCACAGCAGGTGCGTGACCGGCTGGCGGTTGAATCGGCGGCGGTCCTGGCAAAGACCGGGGTGAAGCCGGGCCTGGCCACGATCCTCGTGGGTGACGATCCTGCATCGCACCAGTATGTGAAGAGCAAGCAGAAGGCCTGCGATGCGGCGGGCATTTATATCGACGATTATAAACTGCCTGCCACGACCACGCAGGCGGATTTGTTGGCGTTAATCGAGAAGAAGAATGCGGATCCCAAGGTTCATGGAATTCTGGTGCAGTTGCCGCTGCCCAAGCACATCGAGAGCCGGGTGGTGCTGGAAGCGGTGTCGCCGGTCAAGGATGCGGATGGGTTCCACCCATACAATTTCGGCCGGTTGGTCGAGGGGAATCCGGTAGTTGAAGCCTGTACGCCGAAGGGCGTGATCAAGATGATCGAGTCCACGGGCGTCGGTATTGAAGGCAAACGCGCAGTGGTGTTGGGGCGCAGCAATATTGTGGGGAAGCCGTTGGCGCTCATGCTGTTGCAGCGAAACGCGACCGTCACGATCTGCCATTCCAAGACCAAGGATCTTGCGGCGGTTTGTCGAGAGGCCGAGTTGCTGTTGGTGGCGATCGGAAAGGCGAAGTTCGTAACGGCAGATATGGTTCGAGAGGGTGCGGTGGTCATCGATGTCGGCACCAATCGGTGGACTGACGGGAAGCTCTGCGGCGATGTGGATTATGAACCGGTCAGCCAGAAAGCCGGATGGATCAGCCCGGTGCCGGGTGGCGTGGGGCCGATGACGATTGCGATGTTACTCGACAATACCGTTGAATCTGCTAAGAGAATGGCAGGGATGAAGTAACAGCGGCCAAGCGGCATCCTCCTGTTGCTCGCGCAACGCGCGGCCTCCGAAGGCCCTCGTTGGACGCGCGCAGTCAGGAGCACGCCGCCTGACCGCTGCAATTCATAGGGGGTGGGAGAGGATGGACAGAAATAGGAGACTCGTATGAGCCGGGAGCCGCGGCGACTCAAGGATGTGCTGGCGCAGGGGCAGTTTGCCGTGACGGTGGAGTATAACCCGCCGAAGGGTACGAACTTGACCCATGTGGTCGAGAGCGCAAAGTCGCTGGTCGGCCGCGTGCATGGGGTCAATGTCACGGACAATACCGCGGCGATCGTGCGGGCCGGGTCTCTGCCGGTGTGCCGGGTCTTGTATGAACTGGGTCATGATCCGGTCATGCAGTTGACCTGTCGCGATCGCAACCGCATCGCCATGCAGTCGGACCTCATGGGCGCACATATGCTGGGCATCCGGAACATTCTCTGTCTGACCGGGGACTATCCCACCGTAGGAGACCATAAGGATGCCAAACCGGTGTACGACCTGGATTCCGTGCAAGTCATGCAATTGGTGACCGGATTGAACAATGGCAAGGACTATGCGGGCAACAAGCTCGACGGATCCACCGACTTCACGATCGGCGGCGCCGTCACGCCGGAAGCGGATCCGCTGGGGCCGATGCTGGTGAAGTTTGAGGTAAAGGTGCGCGCGGGCGCGCAGTTTTTCCAGACTCAGGCGATTTATCAGCCGGAACAGTTCAAGACGTTCATGGAGGCGGTGCGTCCGTTCAAGGTGAAGGTGCTTGCGGGCATTCTGCTGCTGCGCAATGCCAAAATGGCCGAATTCATGAACGCCAATATCCCCGGCGTGTGTGTGCCCCAGGACATGATCGACGAAATGCGTGCCGCCGGTGATAAGCGCGCGCTTGATGCGGGCGTAGAGATTGCGGTGCGGACGATCAAGGCGGTACGTCCCTACTGCGACGGAGTCCACATCATGGCCATCAAATCCACGGAACGGTTGCCGGAAATTCTCACGAAAGCCGAGCTGGGCTGATGACGGTCCCTGACTTGCAGAAGTGCAAGCGCGACGGACGCAAGATCACGGTCGTGACGGCCTATGACGCGCTCTTCGCGCGTATCGTGGAGCAGGCAGGGATCGACGTCATTCTGGTGGGCGATTCGCTTGGAGTTGTGGTGCAGGGAAAGTCCACTACGCTCTCGGTGACGATGGAGGAGATGATCTACCACACCAGATTGGTCGCCGGAGCAGTGCAGCGCTCGTTGGTGATCGGAGATATGCCCTTTCTGTCCTATCAGGTGAGCCGGGAAGAAGCCGTTCGTAACGCCGGGCGGTTCCTCCAGGTCGGGGCCCACGCCGTGAAAGTCGAAGGGGGCGCGGCCATGGCTGATCGCGTGGCGGCGATGACGAGTATCGGGATTCCGGTGATCGGCCATCTCGGCATGACTCCGCAATCGGTTCAGCAATATGGCGGCTACAGGGTTCAGGGAAAAGGGCGGGATCGGGCGCAGTACCTGCTCGATGATGCCCAGGCCTTAGCGGCTGCCGGTGCGTCCGCGATCGTGTTGGAGGCGATTCCCGCAGGTGTGGCGAAGGCGGTGAGCGAGGCGGTGACCATTCCGACGATCGGTATCGGCGCCGGCCCGCATTGTGACGGGCAGGTGCTGGTGATCTACGATCTCTTGGGCTTGTTCGATGAGTTTGTGCCGAAGTTCGTGAAGCCCTATGGCCACCTGAAGGCGGATGCGATCCACGCGCTACGCCGCTATAAAGATGAAGTCGAACAGGGCGCCTTCCCTTCCGATTCGGAAAGCTACCACTAACTACCCGAACGCCCCTCCGCCTTTAGCGATTCCGGCACGCGAGGCGTCTCGACAGCCCCCGGCAGCTCCAGCCGTATTCTGACGATCGGTTCACGTCCATTCAGCCACTGCGTGAGGTCCAGGGCGAACGCGGAGGTGTTCATCCCCATGTAGTGACTGGGGGTCTGCCGCAATCGGGCAAGGCCGCTGGCCACAAGTTTGCGGGCGGCCGGTTCATTCCCCAGCTCGCGCTTGAGATTGGCGGCGGCGCACTGAATCAGCGCCTGAAAGAAATTCCCAGCCGGCGTACTGCGTCCGTAGGCATGCCAGAATCCCTCGAAGACTTCGTGCGCTTCCCACCAGTAGGTCCCGTTATAGAGATCGATGCCATACAGATACTCCTCGGAGGTCATCCATTGTCCAGGTTCGAATGGGCGCGGGCGAGGTTCAGGTTGTTCGAAGGAATGGCCCAGTGAATCGCGACGAGGATGGGGGGTCTGTCCCGGAAGAAACCGGTAAGGAGGAAATAGGCTGTTGGTGTACCGTGGCCAATCGGGCACGGTTGCCCGGTCACCTTCCGCCACGTGTCTCCTCGCAGCGGACCTGAAACACTTTCCGGTCTTCCAGGCGCACCGCCGTCAGCTGTCTCCCGTACACGCAACCGCTATCCAGTGCCAATAGGTTCGGTGTGAGCCGTAAGCCCATGGCTGCCCAGTGTCCGAAGACGATCGTGGCCGTCGCACTACGCCGGCCGGGCGCGTCGAACCAGGGTTGAAACCCCTCCGGGGTCCGATCCGGAGGTCCCGTAAAGGATGATTCCATGATGCCTTCCTGCGAGCAGGCTCTCAATCGGGTCAGCACCTTGATGATGGTGGCCAGACGAATCGGGCCTGTCAGGTCCGGTCGCCATTGCAAAGGGCCGCTCGGATGGAGCGCTTGCAAGGTCGTCATGAACTGATCCCCCCGTATCGCTGTCTGAGCCTCACCGGCCAGCTCCTCGGCCTGTTCCACCGTCCAGCCAGGCAGAAGCCCCGCATGGACCAGCAGAACGTCGCCCTCACGATACAGCAGCGGTTGTTGCCGTAACCACGTCATCAGCCCGGGGGCGTCCGGCGCCTCGAGAATCGGTGTCAGGGTGTCACTGGGACGAAGAGGCGTCAGGCCCGCGGCAACGGCGAGGAGGAAGAGATCGTGATTCCCCAGGACCGCAATGGCGGCGGAGCCGAGTTTGCGAATGTAGCGCAGCACGTTGAGGGAGTCGGGGCCACGGTTGACGAGATCGCCGACAAACCAGAGGCGGTCCTGCTGCGGGTTGAATTGAATGGTCTTCGTGAGCTGGATGAGCGAGCTGAAGCAGCCTTGGACGTCGCCGATTGCATAGGTGGCCATGGATACGCCAAGACTAGCGCGGACCGGGCTCGTTCGCAAGTCACGAACGGATAGGCGAGCGATGAATCAGGCGGCAGTGCGCTGCAAGAGCTCGCTGGTCATGGCAGCGCAGGCGGCTTGATGGGCGTCCGTAAGTTGTGCCAGTAGACCGGCAGCACCTTCGAGGTGCGCGAGGCGTCCCAGGTTTTCGAGTTCTTTACAGTGGGCTGCCGTGGCCAAGGCCCCGAGTTGCGCGCTGCTGGATTTGAGCCGATGCGCCGCCTTGGCAAGGGCAACGGGGTCCTGCGCTCGGACTGCCGTGCGAATCTCCTCGACCAGGATCGGGGAATCGTTCAGATAGGCCGTCAGGACTCGCGCCAGGATATCGGGTCGTCCCGGCCGTTGAAGCGCCAGGATCGCGTCCCAGGCCGCCTTGTCGATCTCGGCAACGGAGGAAGAGGGTGGCTGGTCAGATGGTGCATGGTCCGGGCATGCCGGTGGGGACGAGGCAGGTTTGGTCGAGTCAACAGCCGTCGGTGATGTCAGCCATTGCGTCAGCATGTCGCTGAGCTGTGCCATGGTAAAGGGTTTCGCCAGGTAGTCGTCCATCCCGGCAGCCAGGCACCGGGTGCGATCACCTTCCATCGCATTCGCTGTGAGGGCAATAATGGGCACGTGGCGGTGATCTGCGGCTTCTCGTTCCTGCTGCCGAATCGCGGTGGTGGCGGTAAAGCCATCCATGTCCGGCATCTGACAATCCATCAGAATCAGGTCGAATCGTTCCTTCGCGACGGCTTCGACCGCAAGACGTCCGTTCTCGACGGCCTGCACAAAGTGCCCGAGCATGTCTAACATCCCGATGGCCACCTCCCGGTTGACGGGTGTGTCTTCGACGAGAAGCAGGCGGGCAGCTTTAAACGGGATCGGGCCAGTCGCTAAAGGCGGTGCCGGCGGAGGTTGAACAGGCGCATGATGCCTGGTTTGGAGCAGGCCGAGAAGGGCTTGGCGAAGCAGGGTGTTCCGGACGGGTTTGGTGACCCATGCGTCCAAGTGAGGCGTGCCTGGCGTACTGTCGTCATAGCCTACTGACGTGAGCATCAAGAGCGGCAAGCCGGTGAGTCGCGGATTGGCGCGAATCGCCCTGGCCAACTCCAGACCGTCCATGTCGGGCATATGCAGGTCCAGGATGACCAGGTCGAACGGGTGCGGCGAGTCGTGGCCGGTTCCGAGTAACACCAACGCCTCTTGTGCCGAAGCGGCTAAGGTCGAGAGCGCGCCCCAGCTGCGAAGCTGTCCATCCAGGATCTCGCGATTGGCGGCTGTGTCATCGACGACCAGGATTCGTTTCTTGATGAGCGCTCGCTCAGGGACCTGTTCCTGCCCTGGAGTCACCGCGGGCTGCCGCTCGAAGACCGCCGTAAACCAGAACGTGGAGCCCCGTCCTACCTGGCTCTCCACGCCTATCTGGCCTTGCATTAGCGCCACAAGTTCTTTGACGATCGTGAGGCCAAGCCCCGTCCCGCCGAAACGTCTGGTGGTGGTGCCGTCGGCTTGGGAGAAGGCCTCGAAGATGCGCTGATGGGCCTCAGCCGGAATGCCCACGCCGGAATCCTTGACTTCGAATCGGAGGGTGACGGTCGTCGGCGTTTCAGTCACCGCGGAGACGCGCACGTTGATCTCCCCGTTCGCCGTAAACTTTAAGGCGTTACTAGTCAAATTGAGCAACGCCTGGCGAAGGCGAATGGGGTCGCCGCGGAGGGCGCGCGTGAAGGGACCCAGCACCTGACAGGTCAGTTCTATGTGCTTCCGCTGGGCCGGGCCTGCAAAGAGCTCCACGGCGTTTTCGACGGTTTCCTGCACGTCGAAATCCAGTTGTTCCAGTTGGAGTTTGCCCGCTTCGATTTTGGAGAAGTCGAGAATATCGTTGATGATCGCGAGCAGCGCTTCGCCGGACTGTTGAATGGTCCGCGTCACATGGCGCTGGCGCGTGTCGAGAGTGGTCGAAAGCAAGAGCTCGGTCATGCCCAGGACGCCGTTCATCGGCGTCCGGATCTCATGGCTCATATTGGCGAGGAATTGCGACTTGGTGCGGTTGGCGGCTTCTGCCACCTCTTTCGCCAGCAATAATTCCTGCGCGGTCCGTTTGAGCGGGGTGACGTCGGAAGCGACCCCGAGGTAGCCCGTGATCTCGCCGTCGGCGTCCCGCATTGCCGTGACATTCAGGAGGACCGTTCTTCTCGTACCATCCTTGCGAATGTACGTCCACTCATGTTCATTGGGGAGGTTGCGCCGGCACTTTTCAATGAAGACGTCGAATCCGGGCGCGATGGTGCTGCCGAATTCGTCGGAGAGTTGTCTGGCCCGTGCTCCGACTTCTTCGGGATCGTGAAAGATGCCCGGGTGCTGGCGGCCGATCAGTTCGTCGGCGCTGTAGCCGAGGAGCGCTTCCGCTGCCGGATTGAAAAGTTGAATGATGCCGTCGGGTCGGCAGGAAATAATCGCGTAGCCGGCACTGTCCAGGATGGCTCGTTGAAACGTCGCATAGGCGCGTAGTTCGGTTTCGGCTCGGCGTTGCTCGGTAATGTCACGGACGGTCGCTTGTAGCCCCTCGACGCCTTGGAGGGTGATGCGGGTTAATTGAACGGTTGTCAAAAAATTCGGCCCGCCGACTTGTTTGTGCATCCATTCGAATAGGTGAAAGCCTTCCCGCATGGCCGCCTCAATGGCCTTGCGTGCCTTGACCATGGACAGTTCACCGTCCGGTTGATACTCGGGAGACACATCGCCGGGGCCCAGGGATGTGAAGTGGGCCTCGTCCCGTGCTCCGAACAGTGTGACCGTGGCTGGGTTGCAGGCGATGAAATTCCAGTCGGGCGGATAGAGGATCATGATCGCATCGCGCGACGACTCGAAGAGCCGCCGGTATTTTTCTTCACTCTCACGCAGATGCGACTCATGCTGCTGCCGCGCGATGGCCTGTTCGCTGTTGGCGGGGGGGTGGGCCGGTCTGCTCTGCTCATTCGGCTCCGTCATGCTGCGGACCGTCCTGTTCGGTTGAGTTCTTCCTGCATGAGGGCACAGACGGCATGGTGTTCGGGACGCAGGCGTTGAAAGAGCGCGGGAAGCTCGCCGGTTTTGCCGGCGCGTCCGGCCGCCTCGACTTCCGCATACAGGCCGGCAAGACGGTGCGCGCCGAGTTGCGCGGAGGACGACTTCAGCGTATGGGCGACAATCGTGATGGCGTGGATGTCGCCGCTGGTCAGGTGTTGCTCGAGCTGAATCAGCTGCGCTTCGGCGTGGGGAAGGTACAGGGAGAGCGCCTTGTGCAGGAAATCTGGCTGTCCCGGTCGCTGGCGGGCGCGGATGGCCTGCCAGGCGTTGCGGTCTAGGTGGTTGTCGATTGCTGCCGGTCTGTGTTGCGCAGCAGGGGGACCGATCTCCGGGAGGATTTCGGCGCTCAGTGGCTGTGACGGAAGGGGGGCCGTGGTTGAGGCGGCCACGGCAGGGGTGGGAAGCCACCGTTGGAGTAAGGTCTTGAGCTGATTCACCGTGAAGGGCTTCGTCAGGTAGTCGTCCATGCCGGCGGCGAGGCACCGTTGGCGGTCACCTTCTAGCGCGTTCGCGGTCAGGGCAACGATGGCGGTGTGGCGTGGAGGCTCTTGTTGCCGTTCGTGTGTCCGGATGATGCCAGTGGCGGTCATGCCATCCATCTCAGGCATGTGGCAATCCATGAGAATCACATCAAATGAACCGTTCTCGGCCGCGGACACCGCTTCCTTGCCATTTTCCGCCACGGCGGTGGTGCAGCCCAGGAGTTCCAGCATGGTGCAGGCCACCTCGCGATTGACGGGATTGTCTTCGGCCACCAGGATGTGGCCGGCGAGCGTCTGCGTCTGACCCTGTGGTTGGACCATTGCCTGCGGCGCATCTTCCGGGGCTTTCCGGCAGACCCGTGTCAGGCAGTCTTTCAGCAACGATTGGTGGATCGGCTTCCTCAACCAGGCATCGAAGAGTGTCGGTGAAAGGCGAGGATCCTGGCCCGGATGACCGACGGAGCTCAAGGCCACCAACAGGAGGTCGCGAAGTGTGGGAGAGTTCCTGATGGTCTGGGCGAGATCGATGCCGTCCATGTCCGGCATATGAATATCCAGCACAGCCAGCCGAACTCTTGGATGCGAGAGCTCCTGCGCGTCGAGAAAGCGTAAGGCCTCTTGGGCGGAGTGCACCGAGTGCGTGATGGCGCCCCAGCTGGTCAGGTGGGCTTCGAGAATGTGCCGATTCGTCGGATTGTCATCGACGATCAGGATGGCCATGCCCGAAACCGTAGCCGGTTGGCTCTCTGCCGCGGTCCCGGTCGCTGCGACGGTTTCTAGTGCGACGGTGAACCAGAAGGTTGAGCCCTTTCCGGGAACGCTATCGACCCCCACCTCGCCCCCCATCAAGCGTGCCAATTGCTTGACGATCGCAAGGCCGAGTCCCGTGCCGCCAAACTGTCTGGTGGTGGACCCGTCCGCCTGGGAGAATGCTTGAAAGAGTCGCGCGCGTACGTTTTCGGAAATGCCGACGCCGGTGTCGCGAACGGCACACTTCAGCATCACGTTGGAAGAGTGTTGCGCCAAGAGAGAGAGGGTGACCGAGACCTCACCCGCGTGCGTAAACTTGATGGCGTTGCCGACCAGATTCAGCACAATTTGGCGGAGTCGCACAGGGTCGCCGACCAGGTTGTCCGGAATCTCTTCCGGCACGAAGCAGGTCAATTCCAGATGCTTGCGGTTCGCGGATTCTGCTAAGAGGTCGACGGCGTCCTCGATGGTGTGTCTCAGCCCGAATTCAATGCGTTCGAGGTGCAACTTCCCGGCTTCAATTTTTGAGAAATCGAGGATTTCGTTGATGATGTCCAGGAGACCGGTGCCTGATCGGTGAAGGGTTTCGGCCAGGGAACGCTGGTTGGGCGTCAGCGCCGTCGTGAGAAGCAGTTCGGCCATCCCCAACACGCCATTCATCGGGGTCCGGATCTCATGGCTCATGTTGGCGAGGAATTGAGATTTGGCCTGATTCGCTGTCTCGGCGGCCTCCTTTGCCTGACTCAATTCGGTCGTTCGTTCCTGTACCGCCTGTTCCAGGGACTGGGTGAACGACTGGAGGCGTTGCGCTTGGGCGGTGAGTAGGGTCGTGGTGGTTTCCACGAGGGACACCATCTGTTCGAGTTCACCCTCATGGGAGAGGGTGGCGGGGGCGTCAGAGGGTTGGGGCGCGTCAGGCGCGGGCGGTTCCTGCTCCGCAGGGTGGTGCAGAGTCTGCAGCGTGTCCTGCAGTTTTCCGGCGGTGTCTCGAAACAATGCCGACATGCGTCGGACCCCCAGCTGGCTCACGACAATCGTCATGGTCATCAGCAAGGCGGAGAACAGGAGCAACTGACGAAATTCTCGCGCCACTTCCTGCTTCATCGCCACGAGCGAGAACTCCAGTCGGACCCAGGCCGCAACAGTCTGTTCGTTTAACAATGGCGTGGCGATCACCAGCGTCGGCGTTCCGTCCGGCTGCAGGTCGTGAGCGACAGTTTCGACTTCCCTGGCTTGAGCCAGGGACAGCGTGGGATCCGTGAGCTGCTGACCGATTTCCCCGGGGTCGGTCGCCGCGACGATCATATTGTCAGGATCGATCAGGACGATACTGACGATGTCGGCGTCCTGGGCATAGCGAATTAGGGCCTCTTGAATGCGGAACAGATTGTCCAGAACCGCGGCCGCTCCCATCATGGCGAAAGTACGACTGATCGCGAGCGCACGGGCCTGTGCGACATCCTCGACGATGCGACGGATTTCAATCAGTCGCACCGTCGCAAAGATGGTCATGCCAAGGGTGATCATCACCGCCATCCCGACGCTGAGCCGGAGCCGGAGACTTCCGTGCCACATGGCTCGTGGCCCGCTGAGCCACGGCCGATTATTTTTTTCTGGCGTCAGCATGATTCGGATATTCGAGCGTGATGCTGGTTTCTCCTTGCGCCGGAATGGTCACCGATTGTTGGAATGTGCCCAATGTGTGATGCCAAATAGTCACCTGATGTTCGCCTGCGGGAAGATTGGGGATCCGGAACGCGCCGGTCTCGTCCGTCACACTGAAGAAAGGGTGTGCGAAGGCGAGCAGGTGCGCCTGCATGAATTTGTGCGCGTCGCATTTGACCGTATAGATCCCCGGCTGTTTAAGGGGCTTTCCGACCGGTCGGCTTGAAGGGAGCATCGCAACATTCACGAAGGTGCGCGGCCCCATCGAGATGTGCGTGTTATGCATGACCGGGTCGTCGTTGCGGATTTCCACCTGTTGGCCCACCATGCCGGCGGCTATGCGCGGGGCGAAGGTGCACCGGGTATTTGTCAAGACGAGTGGTGGAAGGGAAGAATCGGATACGGGCAGTGGGACCCCGTCGATGCTCACGACCGCGCCTTCCAGGCCGCGCGGTTTTGGGTGAATCCCGACACTCTTGATGGTGACCATCGTTCCACAGAAGGCCGAATCACGGGCCACCTCGACCACCCGGTCGGGGATCGCCGGGCCGACATAGAGGACCTGACCGGCCAGTGCGCCGGTGGGTGGTTCCGCGTGCACGAGCGGGGTTGCCTGAACAGCCAACACCAACGTTGCAAGGATCAGGGTGGCCTTCATAGAGTAGGTTCTTCTTTCCGGGCAGTCTGCGCTGCGTGCGAATGTCCGAAAGCTGGTTGTGATCTGTTCATGGCCGTGAATTATCTTCCATGCTGTCCGGATAAGGATTGGACGTACCACACCAAATCCCACAGCGCCTCCTCTTGTCCGGTAAATTCATTGGCGTATGAGGGCATCGGTGTGCCGTCCAGTCCGGTCATGAGGATGCGGAAGAGATCCTGGCCGGAGGCCCCGTTCTTCCATGACGACGGTGCGGTGAGATTCGTGGCCTGGATGGGAAGGTCGTTCGTATCGCGTAAGTGGCCGGCGATGGCTTCCGGCCCGTCCCCCTCGCCATTATCCCCGTGACATGCCCGGCAGTCGTATTTCATGTAGAGCGTTCGGCCATTGTGGATGCCGGCCTCGGTCGGCGAGGGGGGAGAGGAGGGGAAGGTGAGTGGGATGGGCTTCTCTTCTTCGAATGCTGTATTCCATGATTTGAGGTAGGCAATGACCTGCCACCGGTCCCGTTCGCTGAGTGAGCGATAGGCCGGCATGACACCGGGAATGCCTTGCGTGATGGTTTTGAACAGATCCTGATCTGTTGGAAGTTCGCCTGAAGCCGTGCTGCGCAGCTTGTACCCGTCCTTCACGAAGTTGCGTGGGCGTGGGCTGGAATAGCGGCCGATGAACCAGCCGGCCGGTCCGTCTCCTTCCCCGCCGATGCCGTGGCACCAGGCGCAAGCTTGCTCATAGATCCGGCGTCCTTCTAGGAGAGAGTCCCGGTTGGTGGCGGGGTTCACGGCTTGTACGGTAGATGCGCAGAGCCCCGTGACAACCAGCAGGATGAAGTATGTGAAGGTATTTGTGCGCATCGTAGTCTTTGCCCCAGTCCGTCTAGTACGCGATATCGATTCCCACGAAGAAGGCGTGTCGTAAATTACGGGCCGCCGCATTGCCGTCTTCTGCCCGCCGCAGGTTGAGGTCGTTTCGCGCGAACAGGGCCACATTGGACCGGAGGTATTGTTTGACCTGCATTCCAGCGAAGCTTTGAGATGTGCGCTGACTGAGGTCACCGCCGGCATCCATATTGTCGTATCGCAGGGAGAACAGAGTGCGGTTGGTCACATAGGTATCCAATGCCACCGATAGCCCGCTGGCGCTCTTGTCAAAGTTGGCTAAGCCAGCGGTCGGCACGTGGGCGATGCGGTCGAGGGTGTACATTCCGTAAAGGTCGAACATTTTGTAACGCAGATGCGCCGCTATGCCGTAGCGATTCCAGTTCACGTCTGCCAGGCCGAATCCTGTGAGGACAGTGGCATTGCTATTGCCGAGATAGGCGAATCCGGACAGGCTCGCCGAAAAATGTGCGGAGCGGGCGTAATCGAACCGCACGGCTCCGTAGAAGTCTTTGCCCTTATTGGAGTCGCCGAATGTTTCATTGGCGCCGTTCAGTATGCCGACCTGATACATAAACCACTCACCGAACGGGCGTCCCCGCACCTCAATTCCTGTTTCCGCGACCGCGTTGTAGAGCGAAGGGGCGTAGGGTGAGATGGCGGTACCCGATCGATTGTGCAGGCCGTAAAACTTGGCTGATGCTGCAAGCGGAAACAGTCCCGCGCGTTGTACCGTATTGGTTGAGGTGTTGATGCTGTCTCCGACAAACTCCAGTTGTTGTCGGAGCGTGGAGAACGAAAACGTTGCAGATGGGTCGATTCTTCCCACACGAATATTGGCGACATTGTTCCCGCCAAGATTGTTGAACGTCATGAAGGCCCGCTCAATCCCTGTTGACGATTCTTCCAGGTTGGACTCAAGCTCGGCAAAGAATCCGATGTTTCTCGTCAGGGAACCTGCCGTAAAGAGGCTGAATATCTCAGGGAACCCCAGCTCGCTGTTGTTTTGAACGGCTCCCGGCTCTGCGGCGGCCGGATTTTGTCGCTTAAAATTGTGCGTGCGCAGCACATTGCCGCGCAGCCGGACGCCGGTGTAGTTGGCGAAATCGTCCAAACTCAGGTCTCCCAGGTGTTTCTTGCCTGTTATGCCGCCATCTTCGGTTCCGGGGAGCTGATACCCATTTTCCAGGAAACGTTCTCCGAATGTATTGAGGCGTGGAGGGGCTGTATGGCATGCGGTGCAGTTCAATGTGTACTTCCGAGCAAATGCTGGAATCGCGTCTGCGGTGGGAACGGACACGGCATACGTTCCTGTCATGAAGGCCAGAACCGCCATCGTCAGCTGGGCGATGACAGTTCTCAGTGATCGTGTGAGCAACCCCTCATCCTTTTCTTGCTCGCGAACGGTCGCCGCCAGGCGCACCCGTACTACACCCCGACTGTCCGATGTCGGTGAATTCGGAGCGAGACTTTAGGCCGTGTGTGATCAGGACGGCTGCAATGGAGAGGGCGCAGGGGCCAGGTGCAATGGGAGTGCTGCGTGAACCCGGCTACGAAGAGCCAGGTAACGCTCTGGAGAGGTCGGCTGAGAAATGGACGGGATGATGTTGGAGCGCAGGCTATTCGGGGTATGTTGCCTCAATCACGCTGCGCAGTCCTCCGCGAGCGGCAAACTCACCCGTTACCTTGGCCCAAGTCGGACGGCAGGCGCGAACAACGTCTTCGAGAATGCGGTTGACCGCATTCTCATAGAATATGCCGACATTTCTGTAGGCATGAACATACATTTTGAGGGCTTTGAGCTCCAGGCAATGCTTATTCGGTTTATAGTGGAGAGTAATCGTTCCAAAATCTGGCAGATTGGTCTTCGGGCAGATGGCCGTATACTCGGGAATTACGATTGTAATTTCGTATCCTGTGTATTGGTTTGGGAAGGTTTCAATATCGGGTAGCGGGGAGGAGATCCCGCTCCGGGCATGCCGCTCGTTATAGCCGAGCCTGGTCGTTGATTCTCCAGCCTTCAGTTTTTTCTTGCTCTGTTCCCTCACGCGTCACCCCTTACCTGCATCATCACACTTGTTTCATCCATTCCAACTGGCCCAGCTCATTGAGCTTGTTGTACAGCGTGACCCAGGGGCAGGTCATATCCGGATAGACTTCGCAAAACCCGCCTTTGCGGACTCCTCCGCAGGGGCCATGGCTCATGAATTTCGGGCATTCGGCTTTGAGCGAACCATCGGGGATTGGTGGGCGCTTATGCACTCCTCCGACGCGCTGATCGCCCTGTTCTTCTCCTGGCGCAAGGACTCGTATTGCCATAGGTGCTATGAAAGCTAATCGTATTAAGCGATAATTTTTACGCGCTTCTCAGGTGAACTGCAACAGAATTGAACCTTATTTCGAGTTGTCCTCAGTCCAAAATCTTTGCGTTCAAGCGGATTTAGGGCCAAGGGCCTAGCAGGGCAGCACCCACTAGGCCTTCTTTCGTTCGGTGTGGGCCTTCTGCAAAGTTGCAATGCTTTTGTGGACTCTATAGACTTGCCGCTACCTTGGAATGACAGGCTCTTCCTAATTTGTAGCGCCGACTTGATTGACAGATTTTTTTGCGCTTTGTTACACTCGGCGGCATCAGGCAGTTAGGTCGTAAGTCGGCATTCCTTTCCGTTTCAGGAACACAGTCCAGTACTTAGTTCGAACAACGTCGATATAATTTGCATCTGGCTTTCTCCGGCCGTATTGAAGGACGGAAGGGAGTCACCAGCGCATAAAAGGGAGGGAATTCTTATGAGTCTTGATTACGTCAAGTTCTCGAGCGGCTTTGAAAAGTTCATGCCGAAAGAATATCGGGACATGGTCGAGCACGGTCCCTTTGGGAAAAAAGTCTCCGTTTCGCAGATGGGATCCTTCAAGGAAGTGCTGGAAGAGCACCCAATGTGCGCCGGGTGCGCTATGACCCTTTTCATCCGCCTTGCCATGATCGCATTTCCGAATCCCGAAGACACCATCACTGTTGGAACGGCTGGCTGTGGACGTTTGGCGATATCGCAGGCTGCCATTCCGTTCGTATACGGCAACTATGGTGACCAAAACGGTGTAGCCAGCGGGTTGTCCCGCGGATTGCGCCTTCGTTTTGGTGATAAGCCAAAAGATGTGGTGGTAATGGCCGGTGATGGCGGTACGGCAGATATCGGATTCCAGCAGGTCCTTCATTCCTGGTTCCGGAAGGAACGATTTACGACCATTATGTTGGACAACGAAGTATATGGCAATACGGGTGGGCAAGAAAGCGGAATGACGAATCGTGGTGCCGTGCTGAAGATGGCTCCATTGGGAAAAAAGTTTGAGAAAATGGATATGTTGCAGATGGCGAAGGTCGCCGGCTGCGCGTACGTTGCGACCGTAGTCCCGAACAATCCGCGCCGGGTTGAGAGCGTCATCAAGAAGGCTGTGCTGATCGCCAGAGAGGTTGGATCAACGTATATCCAGGCCTACACCTCTTGTAACATTGAGTACGCCATTCCAACCGACAAGGTCATGGAAGACGCCAAAAACGTTGAAAACGATCGCTACCAGTTCTCCGAATACATTACCGATGAAGCAAAGCAATTTCTCACGGAGCGCTATGGCTACAAGGAGTTCCTCCCGAAGCCCGTTGCTCCTGCTCCTGGGCTCCCGAAGGCCTGAGCAACCTTTAAGGAGGATTCAGTATGGCGACACGGTTCAATATTCGGATGGCGGGTGTGGGTGGCCAGGGCGTTGTCACCGGTTCACACATTCTCAGCACGGCAGTTATTCATGCAGGTGGAGAAAGCACGATCGTTCCGTTTTACGGGTCGGAAAAGCGCATGGCGCCGGTTGAGAGCTACGTGAGAGTTTCAGACGAGCCTATTTACGAAATTGGCGAAATCACCTTCCCTCACATCATTATCATTTTTCACCCCCAGGTTATTACGCACGGCAAGTCGTATACGATGCCATTCTATTTCGGCTTAAAGGAGAATGGTATCGCATTGATCAATAACGACGGTCCGATGAAATTGCATCGGGACCAGGCTCGCGAACTTGAAGAGCGTCATGCAAAACTCTACTACTTCCCTGCTACAAAGCTCTCCCTGGAAGTTGCGGGAATGGATCTCGCTACCAATATGGCGCTCATGGGATGCATTGGAGCTATTACTGGACTCACTTCGGTAGAGGCGCTAGAGCAGTCCGTCAAGGATCGATTCCTCGGAAAGGGCTTTGTCGTATCTGGCGGAACGGCGGCTTTGGACAGTGTCGTCGAGCGAAAGTTTAAGAAAAAACAAGAGTTGATTGAGAAAAATGTGGCGGTCATTCGAGCTGGCTGGAACTATGCTGTTGACCATGGATGGTCCGCACCATCCGTGAAACGTTCGGAAGCGGCAGAGAGCGTCACAGCGTAATCCGGTTCACGACAAGGAGTTCTCATGTATCTCGTAGCCGATATCAGCGTTGAGATCTGTGCCGCAAAAAGCTGCAAGCTGTGCACCCAATATTGCCCCGAAGCCAATACCATTCTTTATAGTGATGAAATGGGCAAGGATAAGGGGTTTAAGTATGGGTCAGCGTATGTGGCGGTAGATCGGTGCAAGGGCTGCGCGCAATGCGTGTGGGTCTGCGACAACATGGCTAAGAATAATGCCATTAAAATGATCATGATCGACCAGTTGCCGGTGGCGGCATTGACGGACAATATTACCTATGGGGAAAAGAGTACGACGGCTACATTGGTTAGCCCCGTAGTTGGGTAATTGGACGAAAGGGGAACGGGCGTGGGAACGACGCAAGATGCTAGAGAGCGGATTATCGTGCCGGGACCGGCAGGGTTCCATCCACCGTCAGCAGCTCAGTTAGGAGTGTCGCTGCCTGATCCTGGGCAGGGCCTGTATTACGGCCTCCTCGAACCTAATGAAGACGCAGTGATCGAAGAAATGGCTCGGAAAATGTTGACGAGTCCGAATGCAACGATCTTCCCAGGACCTCTCGTCTTGTGGGCATGGAACAACCATGCAACTGAAAAAGCAAAGGCAGTTCTGGAGATTGCGGCGCAGATCCCGGAAGTCATGATTATTCCCATGCCCGACTATCGTCCCAAGTATCCGAAGATCGATCCTGAAGAGGTGATCAATCCGAATCACCCCAATCTTACGATTTGGGGTAACAAGATTGAGGCGTGTATCTTTATTGGCGTGCATTGTCACTATGCTAATCTCACTCTGAAAATGATTCGCGCAGGGACGAATTGCTGCACAATGGCTATTTGCGCTGAGCAAGGACATGAAGACGCCATGCTGACGATTCGGGACTCCGACACTATAAAGTTGAAGAAGACCGCGCAAATTTTCAAGAAAGTTCGTGAGGAAATGGGCATTAAGCTCCCTGACAATGGGGAAAATGTCCGCTTCACCGGGACTCAGTCGAAGGTCCACGATGGCAAAACGCACACAAATCCTATGACTTTTATGCCTTCAGCTGCTGGGGCAGGCAGTGCAGCAGCTTTTGGTCACTCGCCTGATCAAATGAAGCGAGAAGGCTAGAGTTTTAGGCAAAGGCGATACAGTCAAGAGGTGTAACGATGAGCGAAGCACAAAAGACTAGTCCACAGGGCGATCCGGCCACGAGCGTATCGCCAGCCAAGGTAGAAGCTAAGAAGGATCCGCATGCGGCCGCCAAGCAACAGAAGGTCGTCACGCCGGAGTACATGTTCTTGGAAGCTCCAAGAACCAAGGAATTTATTACCGGCAGTGAGGCGGCAAAAGAGGCCATCCGTCGATCCAACGTCGATTTAGCCATTGCTTATCCAATCACCCCTCAAAGCGAAACCATGCAGCTTGTTGGTGTGCTCTACGGTGAAGGGTATGTGAAAGAGTATTACCGTGGCGAAGAAGAGGTCGGCGTCATGGCGGCTATTGCCGGTGGTTCGCGAGCCGGCGTTCGCTGTTACACCGCGACTGCGGGTCCCGGCACATTGAGAGGCCTTGAAGGGATCGCATCATGGCCTGGTCATCGGTTGCCTGTCGTGGCTATGTTTACCTGTCGAGTGGTGAACGCGCCCTTGGCTATTCAGCCTGATAATATCGAAGTGTCGTATCTGCTCAATTGCGGCATGATTGTGTTCCATGCTGAGAATCAGCAGGATATGTATGACTTTACATTGGCGGGGTTTGTCATCAGCGAAAAGAATGATGTCACTCTTCCCGTTGGTGTATGTTGTGACGGGTTCTTTGTTACCCATGCTCGAGGTTACGTGCGCATGCAGGATCGCGACATGAAGCTTCCGCCCCGTGAGCCGTGGCGTGGAGCTGTTCCAGTTCTGGATGCAGAGAATCCACCGGCCCGCCTCTCTCGAGACGCCCCAGTTCAAAAATCAAACTTTATGGCATACAACATCCATGCTGTCTGGCAGCAGGAAGTGTGGGCTGCGGTCGAACGTTCCCGAAAGTACATTAATCAGTACATGGGTGGGCTGCTTACTGCTGAAAATGTCGAGGATGCTGAGGCAGTCATTATTGCTTCAGGTAGTGCAGCGGCTCAATCTCGCGAGGCCGTTCGCATTTGTGCGGAAAAGGGCATTAAGATTGGCCTGATTAAGATTCGATCCCTTCGACCTTTCCCGACCCAAGAGTTGC
Organism: Nitrospira sp. CR1.1; assembly: GCA_014055465.1. Classification (NCBI taxonomy): domain Bacteria; kingdom Pseudomonadati; phylum Nitrospirota; class Nitrospiria; order Nitrospirales; family Nitrospiraceae; genus Nitrospira; species Nitrospira sp. CR1.1. Next base: position 365,895 of record WIAF01000002.1, on the reverse strand, counting down.
GTAAACTCTGCGGAAAAGCCAAGTTGATTGTTGTGCCGGAGTTTAACTATGTCGGATGGTTGGCAAAAGAAGTGGCAACCGCGATCTATGGTTTTTCAAATGCGAAGATCATCGGCGGACCACGGGTTTATGGTGGGCAGTCAATGCCGGTAGAGTTGATTGTTGATGAAGTTGAGTCTGGTTTAACCGGAAAGAAGTCAACGAACGTAGCAATTTCCCAGGTCATGGGCGCATCGGCTGCTGATCATGAAGCGATGGGTCATTTCATGCGCAGCATCTGAGGTTTAGCCGCGCAATCTTAGTCAAGTAGCAGGGCCCGTTCGGCTTCGCCGAACGGGCCCTCTGCATTTCATCATTCTGAACGCGCTCAACCCTGAAGATCATCTTCCACGAGATCGGGGCTTTCTGGCATACCGTGAGCCACGTATTTGGCATAGGACAAATAGATAGATGCGCTATCACGCATGGCTTTGGTTCCATTGGCCATGCGATGCAGCCTGTCTGATTCGGGGGGTTCGGTTTTACGGAGATGATCGACATGGTCATGAAGGACCATGGTAAAACGCTCCATGGCCATTTCTACCTCGCGATAGGCTTGCAAAATAGGGTCTGTCATGTGAAGTACTCCTCTGGTGCTCAGAATACCGTAGCAGTCTTTGGAGGGTCAACCGAAGGTCGTGACTATGTACCAATTATCACCCGCCGTGCTAAGGAGCATCTCGATTCTGGCCAAACTCGATATTCTTAAAGGCGATCAGGGTATTCCGGAGTCACTACTTCATGGAGTGAGAAATCTCTCCGAAATGTTTACCCGGGGAGATGGGGGGGGCGGGAAAGCCTATCTTGAAGACCAGCGGCTCCGTGCCAGCTACCTGAATTATTATGTGCCGGTGAACGTGGGCAAGGTCCAGCTTCTTTTGGAAGAGTTGCGTCCTGTCCTTCCCTCCTTCTCAGATGAAGAATTTCGAGTGTTGGATCTAGGGGGAGGGCCTGGAACCGGCGCCCTCGCGCTATTGGATTGGTGCAGTTCTCGGTCTCTGCCGCCGGTAGCGTCCCTCCGTATGACGGTGGTTGACCGTTCGACCGAGGCGATGAAATTGTGTGCAGAACTCTGGCAGGCCTATGTCAGGCAGAATCACATTCCTGCCGTTCAACCCTTGAAGACTGTTGTCTGTAATCTTGAACGCTCCCTTCCGTCAGTCCTTACAATGGCTGAGCAGGAAAATGCCTACCACCTTATTATTGTCCAGAATCTGCTCTCAGAGTTGTTTGCCGGAAGTTCGGATCTCATTGATCAGCGGGCGGCACTGGTCAACCACTTGGTGAGCTGTCTGGCGAACGACGGAAGCTTGATGCTGATTGAGCCGGCGTCGAAGTCTGCATCCCGGGCGTTGCATCAGATACGGAACAATCTACTGTACGGATCGCAATGTTCGGTGTACAGCCCCTGCCTGCATGACCAACCTTGTCCGGCGTTGATCAAACCCGACGATTGGTGCCATGAAGAGCGGAGGTGGGAAACTCCCGCGTGGATCGGTCAGATTGATCGAGAAGTGGGATTTATCAAAGATGCACTTAAATTTTCATATGTCATCCTGCGCAAGGATGGGAAGACTTTGGTCCCTCGAAATCCAGGCTACCACCGCGTGGTGAGCGAGTTGCGCGAAATGAAGGGCGAAAAAAGGGTTTGGTTGTGCGATGAGACGGGGAGGTCTGAGGTTGGCCGACAAGATAAAGAGCGCTCATTGTCGAACGCAGCATTAGACCAATGGCATCGTGGAGCAGTTGTTCAGGTCGATGAAATTGTGAGAAAGGAAAGAAAGGGCCGCCCGGCAATGGTCGGCCGCATTCTCTCTTCCGGCGTTGTGAAAGTCATTCGGCCTGCGTGAAGCCCTAGTCTGCTTCAGGCTCTGAGGAGCCGTGTTGATGAGATACGCGGTCCTCATCAAAGAGCGCAGCCATTTCCGCCGCAATCATGTCTTGGTCGTTCGGGACCGAGACGAGCGGAATTTCCTTACGGGGCTTAGGTGGTGTCTCAGGAGCAGGGGGCGGTACTTGCTGGGAATGTGGGCTCTGTGAATCGCTCATAGTACATTCAGTATACACGAAACTCCGATGGTAAGGGCTATTCAAATGCTTCTAACGAAGAACGTTCAGGGAACTGGGTGCGGCATTCAGTGCACGTGACAAAATAAATCGCGTCTCTGACAGACATGGTAATCCGGAAGTCGAGAGAGACCCCTTGGTGTTGACAGTTTGGGCAAGAAATCTCTTTGAGCCGGTATGGAATATCCGGTTGAGTCCGCACATAAAAGTCCATGTCCGTATACACCGGAAAGCTATAGCGGCATTTCAGGCACACGCCGCGGCATTCTCCGTCAGGTTGTAATGTGCGACGATCAATGCCGAATGTGTTCGTTTTGCAGATGGCGCACTGCACACTGGATAGCCGCTGTTCTATCTGGTCTATCGGAATAAGAGTCATCATGTTTCCTCGGTACCTGAGGAGAGTATACTCATCACTATGGGAGTTCTTCAATTGTCGGACGGCAAATCGTACGAATTCCTTGACCCCCTCACACAGCACCCTATACTAACCCCACAATGCATATGATCAACAAGCGTCTCCTCGTGGGTAATGCCGAAGATGCGAAGAATCCTCCGTCGCAAGTCGGGGCGATACTCATGGTCGCAGAGGAGCAAAATGTGACGGTTCCTCATCGGGTTATCTATGCCAAGATTCCCTTGAAGGAGTTTGGTGAGCCAGCGGTGACAGCCGTGTACGAAGCAGTGCACTGGATCGAGGCGCACTTGCCTAACAATCGCTTGATGGTGTGTTGTCGAGCGGGCATGGGACGCTCGGTCTCCATAGTAATCGCCTATCTTTGCTGTGTAGAGGGCATGACATATGCCGACGCGCTTAAGCTGGCCCTCACCAGACGCCCAGGTGGCATGCCCTTGCCTCGCCTTGGTGAGGTTATCGAGGATGTTTGCCGCAAGCGTCAGGGGATAAAGGAATCTTCCCGCTCTTAGGTTATCTGCGAAAACGCAGATAGTCCCTTTCCCGTTCTCAGTCCTCACCCGTTCTGTGTGTTCTTACATCTGTTTCTTTGCCAATTGTTTGAATGTGCGCCCGCGGGAGTTGCATTTTCTCCCATCTCCATGGCGTAATTTAGCTATTTGGGGATCTCCCTCCCCTTTGTGTAGGACCCCTTTTCCCATGCCTGAATTGCCTGAAGCAGAAGTCGCTACGCGTCAATTGCGCGAACGAGTTGTTGGAGCCATGGTGAGCGATTGCTGGGTGGGGCGAGGAGACATTGTCCGGGAAGGTTTGTCCACCTTGGAGTGGTTCCGCCGGGCAACGATTACAGGAGTTGAGCGAAGAGGGAAGAGTGTCATCATCACATTTCTCCGCGCAGCGCAGACACGATTTCTTGCAGCCGAATTGGGCATGACAGGGCTGCTATTGTTCCGGAATACGCCGACTAAATACCCGCAACATACGCATTTTGTCCTGCAACTTGAAGGAGGGGAAGAACCTGAGATTCGATATTGGAATCCTCGTCGATTCGGACGACTTTCGTTGTTGGACCAGGCCGGGCTGGATCAATATACCTCTCGTCGATTTGGGCCAGATCCTCTTCTGATAAGTCTCAAGCAATTTGTGCAATTGCTTTCATCTACACGTAGCAGGTTGAAACCTCTGCTGATGCATCAACAGGCTATCGCAGGGATTGGGAATATTTACGCCAATGAAATCCTGTTTCGTGCCCGGCTTCATCCGGACCAGGCCGCCAATCAGGTGGGAGAAAAGGCGGTGATGCGGCTGCATGAAATTATGGTCGACGTCTTACGCGAGGCCATCGCTATGGGGGGATCTAGCGTACGGGATTATTTTGCACCGGATGGGACGGAGGGACAGTACAAGCGCCGGCATTTAGTCTATGCCAAGTCCGGCGAGTCCTGCCCGAACGATTGCGGGACGGTGATTAAGCGATCCGTCGGTGAACGAAGTTCATTTTACTGTCCTCAATGTCAACGGATTCGTCGCCCTCGGGTTGGCTAGGCGCGGAGTGTCGGTGGTTGTTCATCTTGACATTCGTCATGACAAGATAAGCTTATCAGTAATTTATGGTGGTGAATCTTCAGTGCGCATTGTGGTAGGACTTCTGAGCTCGTAGCGTAGGCCCTTTGGAGGATTGAGCTAATCGACGGAATTCGGTACTCTGTCGCTCCGTTTCTCTGCCCTCTCACACACCAAGGAGTCGTCAATCATGGCGAAAGTGCTGGAAGGTCCCGGGATGGGGCTGATGAAGAAGTGGGGAATCAATGTCCCCAATTACGTGGTCGTCACTTCAGTTGATGAGCTGACCAGATTGGGGCAAGCCAATGAATGGTTGAAGAAATCTAAGCTTGTTGCCAAAGCGCACGAAGCGCTCGGCTCGCGTTTCAAACTGGGCTTGGTCAAGGTTGATTTAGATTTCAAGGCTGCGGAAGCCGCAACCAAGGAGATGATTGGCCGACAAGTCGGTAGCATCACCGTGACTCAGGTCATTGTTTCCGAAATGATCCCGCACAAGGAAGAATATTATTGTGCCGTGAAATCGACGCGCGAAGGCAGTGAGATTCTTGTGGCCAATTGTGGCGGAATTGAAGTTGAATCAAATTGGGATCGTGTCAAACGTTTGTGTCTCGAGATTGGGCAATCCCCCTCCCCGGAATCCCTCGAAAAGCTGAGTAAGGAAGCAGGATTCTCGGGCGCGCTCGCCAAAAAGATGGCTGAGTTCGCCGGGAAAATGTTTGCGTGCTTTGATAGTGAAGACGCGCAGTATCTCGAAGTCAATCCGGTGGTTCTTCGAGCCGGGGATGATGAACTGGTTGCCCTTGATGCGGTCACGCTTCTCGATGGTGATGCCAAGTTCAGACACCCCGATTGGAACTTTGCCTTTGCCGCGGAATTCGGCCGAGCGTACTCCAGGCAGGAGCTCGAGGTCATGGCAGTCGATAGCAAGATCAAGGGCTCAGTCAAATTCATTGAAATTCCTGGCGGCGATACAGCCATGTTGCCTGCCGGCGGAGGCGCCAGTGTGTATTACTCGGATGCCGTGGTCGCTCGTGGCGGCAAGTTGGCGAATTATGCGGAGTACTCTGGGGATCCACCAGATTGGGCGGTCGAAGTTCTAACGGAGAAAGTTTGCTCCCTTCCTGGTATCAGGAACATCATCGTCGGTGGCGCCATTGCAAATTTCACCGATGTAAAAAAGACATTCGGCGGCATCATCAACGGTTTTCGGAAGGCAAAGTCAGAAGGCAAACTAAAGAACGTGAAGATTTGGGTGCGTCGTGGCGGGCCGCGTGAAAAAGAGGGCCTTGATGCGATGCGCGCGCTGAAAGACGAGGGCTTCGATATAAATGTCTTCGACCGCAACACACCGCTTACCGACATTGTCGACAAGGCACTTCAGGCAAAGTAGCCTGCCGCCTATGACCAACTGAATATAAGGGGAGATCCCGAGATGAGTATTCTGGCAAACAAAGACACCCGCGTGGTGATCCAGGGTGGTCAAGCCGGTGTCAACGCCGCCCGCCGCATGGCCGAGTTCTGTTATCTCATCAAGCGTCCGCTGAATGTCGAGGCGTTCGTCTATCCGCCGGATGCCGGCAAGACCAATGAGATTCCTTATGGCAGCGGCCTCATCGCCATTCCGGTCTATAAGTCTATTGCCGAAGCGACGAAGCATCACCCGACTCTTAACACCAGTCTGGTGTACATCGGTGCCGACCGTGCGATGAAGGGTGGAATGGAAGCGCTCGATGACTCGCATATCAAGGTGGTCTCGATGATCACTGAGGGCGTGCCGGAGAAGGACGCAAAGATTCTGGGCGCCCATGCCCGCAAGTTGGGCAAGGTGTTTAATGGTCCCTCCTCAATCGGTATCATTTCAGCGGGGGCCTGCCGTCTTGGTGTGATTGGCGGTGCGTTTGACAACCTCGTCCTTTCTAAGCTGTATCGTGAGGGTTCGTTCGGCGTCATTACCAAATCTGGTGGTCTCTCGAACGAAATCATCTGGATCTGTTCCCAATTTGCCGACGGCATTACGACGGCGATCGGGATTGGTGGCGATGCCTACCCTGGCACGGATTACGTCAGCTATCTTGAGATGTTCGAAAACGATCCGCAGACGAAAGCGGTCGTGATTGTGGGCGAAATGGGCGGCGACCTTGAAGAGCGCGCGGCTGAATGGTATGGAGCCAAGAAGCGGCGAGTCAAGCTGATCGCCGTGGTGTCCGGTTTTTGCCAGGAGAGTTTGCCCAAAGGGATGAAATTCGGTCATGCCGGCGCCAAGGAAGGCATGAAAGGCGAAGGTTCCGCTCGGTCGAAGTCCGATGCGCTCAAGAAATCTGGCGCACTTGTGCCCCCCACCTTTGGCGCCTTGGGTCCGGCGATCAAAGAAACCTATGAAGAATTGCTGAAGTCCGGTCAGGTAAAAGCGCCGGTCGAACCGTCGGTTTTGCCACGTCTGCCGAAGACGGTTGAGGAGGCGATGAAGGCCGATGAAGTCATGGTTGCACCGCTGATCCGTACGACCATTAGCGATGACCGGGGCGACGAGCCCTGTTACGACGGATATCCCGCCTCCGAACTCATCAATAAAGGGTACGAGATTCCTCACGTAATCGGCCTTCTATGGGACAAGCGGTTGATCTCAAAGCAGGAAGCCGAAATCATTAAGCGCATCATGATGCTCTCTGCAGATCATGGCCCATGTGTGAGTGGGGCCTACGCGACGATCTTGGCTGCCTGTGCAGGCATCGGGTTGTCACAGTCGGTTGCGGCGGGCATGATCATGATTGGGCCGCGTTTTGGTGGGGCAGTCACTGATGCCGGACGGTTCTTTAAGTATGCCGTCGACAACAAAATGTCGGTCGACGAATTTTTGGCATACATGAAGAAGAATCATGGCCCGGTGCCGGGTATCGGCCATCGTGTGAAGAGCCTGCGCAATCCCGATAAACGGGTCAAGGAGCTGGTGGGTTATGTCAAGAGCCTTAAGATTAAGACCCCTTGCTTGGACTTTGCGCTTGAAGTTGAGAAAGTCACATCGGTGAAGAAGGACAATTTGATCCTGAACGTCGATGGAACTATGGCGGCTGTGTTAGTCGATATCGGGTTCCCGATCGATAGCTTGAACGGATTCTTCATTCTTTCGCGTACGATTGGTTTGATCGGCCACTGGGTTGATCAGAAGCGTCAAGATAGCCGCTTGATCCGGTTGTTCGACTATCTGGTGAATTATGCGGCGCCCAAGCGTCGCGAAGTGCCGCCGCTGAAGTAGCATAAAACGTGACCTGCCTTTTGTGAGAGGGTTCCGGATGGAGTCCGCGTGCTCACAATGGACGGGTCATGCAAATTATAGATTGTATAACAGACGGAGAACCCACTATGTCCATGGATCTCGCCAAAGCACTCTATGCCAAGATGCCGGATGTCTTTGCCAAGGCTAGAAAGAAGTTCGGCCGGGGTTTGACGCTTGCCGAAAAGATTCTGGTCTCGCACGCGGACAACTTTGATAGCCAGAACTGGGAACGGGGCAAAGCCATGCTGGCACTCCGTCCGGATCGTGTGGCCATGCAGGATGCCACGGCTCAGATGGCCGTGCTGCAATTCATGCAAGCCAACAAGAAAAAGGCCGCGGTTCCGAGCACCATCCACTGTGACCACTTGATCCGCGCTGAAATGGGATCCCAAAAGGACCTCCTCCGCGCGCTCGATGAGAACAAGGAAGTCTATAACTTTCTCGCCTCTGCCGCAAAAAAGTACGGCATTGGGTTTTGGAAACCGGGTGCCGGCATCATTCACCAAGTTGTGTTGGAGAACTACGCATTTCCCGGTTGCTTGATCATCGGAACCGACTCACACACTCCGAATGGCGGTGGCTTAGGAGGACTGGCGATCGGTGTTGGTGGAGCTGATGCCGGAGAAGTGATGGCTGGCCTCCCCTGGGAAGTGCTTCACCCCAAATTGATCGGCGTGCGATTGACCGGCAAACTCAATGGCTGGGCTTCCCCAAAAGACGTGATTCTCTACCTGTGTGGACTGCTTACGGTGAAGGGCGGCACCAACAAGATTGTTGAGTACTTCGGCCCGGGCGCCGAAACCATCAGCGCCACCGGTAAGGGCACCATTTGCAATATGGGCGCAGAATTAGGTGCCACGACCTCCGTCTTCCCGTTCGATGAGAAGATGGTGGCCTATATGAAGATTACCGACCGCGCCGATCTGGCGAGCTTTACGCAATCGCACAAAGATCTGCTGGTGGCCGATCCCGAAGTCGCTCATTCGCCAGAAAAATACTACGATCAGATTGTCGAGATCGACCTGTCAAAGCTGGAGCCGCATGTCGTCGGTCCCCACACGCCTGATCTGGCCCGGCCGATTTCAAAATTAAAAGCCGAGGCGCAAGAAAAGGGATATCCGGTCGAACTGAAGGCGGCGTTGATCGGCAGTTGTACGAACTCCTCGTATGAGGACATCAGCCGTTCCGCCCATGTGGCTCAGCAGGCATTGAAGGCTGGCTTGAAAGCGAAGGCTTCATTTCTGATCTCTCCAGGCTCTGAACGCATTTATCACACGATGAAGCGGGATGGGTTCATGGATACGTTCGAGAAGCTCGGCGGTACCGTGTTGTCAAATTCCTGCGGTCCCTGCATTGGACAGTGGAAGCGGGCAGACGGAGTCAAAGGACGTGCAGACTCCATCGTCAGCTCCTTCAATCGCAATTTCCCAGGACGTAATGACGGGATCAGCGAAACGCTGTCGTTCCTCGCCAGTCCGGAAGTCGTGACGGCGTACGCCATCACTGGCGATCTAGGTTTTGACCCAGTCAACCAGTCGGTCAAGGGGGCAGACGGCAAGGAGTTCAAGCTTCAACCGCCGGTTGGTGAGGAGTTGCCGGCGAAAGGCTTTGCCAAAGGCGAAGAAGGTTTCGTCGCGCCGGCAGAAGATGGTTCAAATCTGACCGTCGACATTCCGCCGACCAGCGAGCGATTGCAGCTGTTGCAACCGTTCCCCAAATGGGATGGCAAGGACTTCGAGAAATTGCCGCTCCTGATCAAGACCAAAGGTAAGACTACGACCGATCATATTTCTCCGGCTGGGCCGTGGCTCAAGTTCCGCGGTCACTTGGACAAAATCAGCGACAATATGTTCCTCGGCGCCAACAACAGCTTCTCGTCGGAGCCAGGTAAGGGAACCAACGTCCTGACCGGTGAATCCAACCTGACGATGGCTCAGATCGCGCGGGCATACAAGGCCAAGGGTATTGGGTCCATTGTCGTGGGAGACGAGAACTACGGCGAAGGCAGCAGCCGCGAACATGCTGCGATGTCTCCGCGCTTTTTGAACGTGCGGGTAGTGATCACGAAAAGCTTTGCTCGCATCCATGAAACGAATCTGAAGAAGCAAGGCATTCTCCCGCTCACGTTCGCCGATCCCAAGGACTACGAAAAGATCGAACAGAACGATCGCATCAGTGTTATAGATCTGGCCAATCTGGCGCCTGGTAGGCCGGTGACAGTGGTCGTTCATAAGACTGGCGGCGATGTCAAGATTCAGACGAATCACAGCATGACCGCGCAGCAAATCACCTGGTTCAAGGCCGGATCAGCGTTGAATGCTTTGAACTAAACCAATACAGCAAAGGGGAGAAGCGCAATGGCAAAAGCAGACAAAATCATCTATACGAAGACCGACGAAGCGCCAATGCTGGCGACCTATTCCTTCCTGCCGATCATCAATGCCTTTACCAAAGCGGCGGGCGTGACCGTGGAATTGCGGGATATTTCTCTCGCGGGCCGCGTGATCGCGGTGTTTCCGGAATACCTTACTTCCGAACAGAAGCAGCATGATGCCCTCGCCGAATTGGGGGAGATGGCGAAGACGCCGGAAGCTAATATTATCAAGCTGCCGAACATCAGCGCGTCCATCCCGCAGCTTGTGGCGACCATCAAGGAGCTGCAGAGTCAGGGCTATAAGCTCCCGGACTATCCAGAGAATCCCAAGGACGATAAAGAGAAAGACATCAAGTCTCGTTACGACAAAGTCAAGGGCAGTGCGGTCAATCCGGTGCTACGCGAAGGTAACTCCGATCGCCGTGCCCCATTGTCCGTCAAGGCCTATGCCCGGAAGCACCCCCATAAGATGTCGCCGTGGAGCACGGATTCCAAGACCCATGTCTCCCATATGAAAGGCGGAGACTTCCGTTCGAATGAGAAATCAATGACGATCCCGGCGGCCACGACTGCGAAGATCGAGTTCGTCGGAGCGGACGGCAAGACCACCGTGCTGAAGGAGAAGATCGCATTGCAGGCCGGTGAAGTGCTTGACGCGACGTTCATGAGCGTCAAGGCGCTTCGTGCATTCCTCGAGCAGCAGATCGAAGAAGCCAAGAAGCAGGGCATCCTCTGGTCGCTCCACATGAAGGCGACGATGATGAAGGTGTCCGATCCAAAGATCTTCGGGCATGGCGTCACCGTTTACTACAAAGACGTTTTCGAGAAGCACGCGGAGACTTTTAAGAAGCTGGGTGTCGATCCGGACAACGGTCTTGGCGACGTCTATGCAAAGATCAAGTCCCTCCCGGACAATCAGCGCAAGGCGATCGAAGCTGATATTCAGGCGGTCTATCAGAAGCGTCCGCCGATGGCGATGGTGAACAGCGACAAGGGTATCACCAATCTCCATGTGCCGAGCGACATTATCATCGACGCTTCCATGCCGCCGGTCATCCGCGATGGCGGGAAGATGTGGGGCCCGGATGGCAAGGCCGCCGACGTCAAGTGCGTGATCCCTGACGCTAGCTACGCGCCGGTTTACCACGAGGTCGTCGAGTTCTGTAAGCAGAAGGGCGCCTTCGATCCAAGGACGATGGGGACGATCCCGAACGTCGGGCTGATGGCGCAGGCGGCGGAGGAGTATGGCTCCCACGACAAGACCTTCAAGGCTCCGGGCAACGGCACCATCCGCATCGTCGATGCGAACGGAACGGTGTTGCATCAGCACCAAGTGGAAACAGGTGACATCTGGCGAGCCTGCCAGGTGAAAGATACTCCGATTCAAGATTGGGTTAAGCTGGCCGTCTCGCGTGCCCGCGCGACCGGCGCTCCGGCCGTGTTCTGGTTGGACAAGACCCGCGCCCATGACGCGGAATTGATCAAGAAGGTCAACGCCTACCTGCCGAAGCACGATACGAACGGTCTGGAAATCAAGATCATGTCGCCTGCCGAGGCCTGCCGCTTCTCGATTGAGAGAGCGAAGGAAGGCAAGGATACGATTTCCGTCACCGGCAATGTGCTTCGTGACTATCTTACGGATCTGTTCCCAATCCTCGAAATCGGCACCAGCGCGAAAATGCTTTCGATCGTCCCGCTGTTGAATGGCGGCGGATTGTTCGAGACCGGCGCGGGAGGGTCGGCGCCGAAGCATGTGCAGCAGTTCCAGGAAGAAGGCTATCTGCGTTGGGATTCGCTCGGTGAATTTCTCGCACTGGCTGCGTCGCTCGAACACTTGGCGAAGGTGGGTAACAACGCGGTCGCCAAAATTCTGGCGGATACATTGGATCAAGCGAATGCTAAGTTCCTGGAGAGCAACAAGTCTCCAGCTCGGAAGGTCGGGGAAATCGATAATCGAGGCAGCCACTTCTACCTCGCGCTGTATTGGGCGCAGGCATTGGCCTCCCAGACCACGGATAAAAAGATTGCGGAGAAATTCACCAAGATTGCCAAGGATCTGAGTGATAACGAAAAGAAGATCGACGGCGAGTTGCTGGCAGCCCAAGGTAAGCCCCAAGATGTCGGCGGGTATTTTCATCCAAATGATGCGAAGGCTGCTAAGGCCCTGCGACCCAGCGCGACGCTGAATGCGATTATCGACGCGATTGCATAAGCGGTTATGATTTGATCCGGTGTCAGACGCAAGGAAGACCCCCAAAAGTCTTCCTTGCGTCGCACCATTTCACGACTCACGAGAGAGCCATGGCACAAGAAGACACCAATGTGATTGATCAGCCGGAAGTGTTGCGTCACAAAATGGTGACCATCGAAATTTCCGGTAAGAAGTACGAAGTGCCGGAAGGTATTACCGTGATCAAGGCGTTGTGGCATACCGGCCAGGAGGTGGTGCGAGGCGCCGGGTGTCTCGGGGGCTTCTGCGGCGCCTGTGCGACCTATTACCGCACGAAGGACGACCCGAAGGTTCGAACCTGTCTGGCGTGTCAGATGGCGGTTGAAGACGGCATGTCTTTCACTATCATGCCTCCGTTTCCGGCGCGCAAAGCGCTCTATGACATCCAGTCGCTCAAAGATCCCAAACAAGATCTCTTCAATTTGTACCCCGAGGCTCCGCTTTGTAGGAATTGCAATGCTTGTACGGAGGCTTGTCCCCAGAAAATCGATGTCCGCGAAGGGGTCTGGAAAGCAGTATTTGGTGACTTTAAGAGCGTATCAGAGATGTTCATGGACTGTGTCATGTGCGGGATGTGCACACCCGTGTGCATTGCCGACATCGCCCCAAACCTGGTGGCATTGTATGTAAGCCGGGCACAGGGCGCTCATTTTACCGAGAAGCCGCAAGGCCTCGATACCCGCATCAAAGAAATTCAGGACGGCCGATTCAACGACGAGTGGAGCAAAGTGCTCGCGATGAATGAGCAGGAGTTGGCCGCTCACTGTGCGACCGTCAAGTAATGCATTGTGCCGTCAGCCGGTTCTGAGCGCGTGGCTCGGGTACTGTGCTCCGCGCTGAAAGTGAAGCCATGGATATTCATGCACTCCAGCAGATTGTTCACCAAACTCGAGATGCTCGTCGCAAGCAAACCATTCCAAAATTTTCTCCTGCCGATCGCGACCAGTTAATTCATAAGTATCATCCGGATTATCGAGCGAGCGCCTATCGGCCGATTCGATTTGGGCCAAATGCCGACGACAAGACAGTTGTCGAGTTGGCCGCGCTGCTCGAGGGCGATAGTTCGATCCCGGAGCACATCGATCTGACGCCTCAATACACGACAGATGTACTAGTTATTGGCGGCGGGGGCGCCGGGTGTGCCGCGGCACTTCATGCGCACGTCAGCGGTGCCAAAGTGATCCTGGCCACCAAACTTCGTCTTGGCGATTCCAATAGTGTGATGGCGCAGGGCGGCATGCAAATCTCGGTTGCCCCTGAAGACTCTCCGGTCACCCATTTCCTTGACACCCTCAAGGGTGGGCACATGCAGAATGACCATGAGTTGCTCAAGGTCATGGTGGAAGAGGGGCCGTCGATTGCCAAATGGTTGATTGAACTTGGCGTGCTCTTTGATCGGCAAGCCGACGGCAATTTACATGTCAAAAAAGGCGGGGGAAGCTCGAAACCGCGCCTCCTTACGTGCTCGGACTATACCGGCCTTGAAATCATGCGTGTACTCAAGGATGAAGTGCTGAACCAAAAAATTCAGCTGCTTGAGTTCTGCGCGGCAGTCGAATTGCTGAGTGATGAGAACGGTCAATGTACAGGGGCGATTTTTAAGGATCTCGACAACCACCGACATGTCGTTGTCGCTGCCAAGTCGGTCATCCTTGCAACCGGCGGGATCGGCCGGTTACATATCCAGGGATTTCCAACCAGCAATCACTACGGTGCCACCGGCGACGGGTTGTGCCTCTCGTATCGGATGGGCGCCAAACTTGATCATATCGATACGTTTCAGTATCACCCTTCAGGCGCGGTGTATCCTGAGCAACTGATTGGGGCTTTGGTCACGGAAGGTATCCGGTCAGAGGGCGGCCATCTAGTGAACGCCAAAGGTGAGCGGTTTGTGAACGAGCTGGATACCCGCGACGTTGTTTCGTCCTCGATCATTCGAGAGTGTGAGGAAGGCCGCGGTATTCGAACGATGTCCGGCCGGATCGGAGTTTGGTTGGATACGCCGTTGCTCGATGCGGAGCATGGCCCTGGGACGGTGGAAAAGCATTTTCCTGCCATGATGATGCAGTTCGAACGGTTTGGAATCGATATCAGTAAAGACCCCGTGCTGATCTACCCCACATTGCATTACCAGAACGGCGGCGTGAAGATCGATGCGAACTCGGAAACCAATGTCAAGAATCTGTTTGTTGCAGGAGAAGCATCCGGAGGGTTGCATGGCCGGAATCGATTGATGGGTAATTCTCTACTTGATTTGATGGTCTTCGGCAAGCGTTCAGGCTTGACCGCCGCATCGCGTGTCGGGTCCATGCCACAGGGAAAACTTACGCTCAGCCATTTGCGGCGATTTCGAGCCGAGGCCAAGACGCACGGGAATTCCAGCGGAGTGATTTCTCCTATGATCCTTCCTGCCTATACGCGCAGGGAACCAGAACGTACGGCCAAGAACTGATGGTGCGGTCTGACAAGGGCGATCGCTGGGCTGCTGTGCACGCTATGTCATTTGTCATGAGCCACTAGCTCTATATGAGGATTCAATGAACGTTCATGAGTTTCAGGCCAAGCAGTTGTTTGCACAGTTTGGGGTGCCCGTGCCGCGTGGAAAGGAAATTACCTCGCCTGAGGGAGCGACTGCGTGGGCGAATGAACTAAATACCCCGGTCTTTGTCGTCAAGGCCCAGATTCATGCGGGCGGACGGGGTAAAGCGGGTGGTGTCAAGATTACGAAAGAGAAGAGCGCCATTGCAGGCCTCGCGAAGGAATTGATCGGGAAGACCCTGGTGACCCATCAAACGGGACCTAAAGGCAGAACGGTCCACCGGTTGCTTCTTGAAGAAGGCGCGAATATCGCCAAGGAGCTCTATCTGAGTATCTTGGTCGATCGCGACACCGGTTGGCCTACCTTTATTGCCAGTACTGAAGGCGGTATGGAGATCGAAGAGGTCGCTGAGAAGACTCCGGAGAAGATTATTAAGGAAGCGATTGATCCGGCGGTGGGATTTCAGGGGCATAATGGTCGCAATGTGGCCTTCGCCCTGGGACTTCAGGCCATGGAACCGGCCGTCATCAATCCGTTCGTGCAGATGCTCAGCAATCTGTACCGCTTGTTCATGGAGAAACACGCTGCGCTTGTTGAGATCAACCCGTTAATCATCACCAAGGAGAAGACACTGGTGGCGTTAGACGGGAAAGTTTCGTTTGATGACAACGGCATTTTTAAACATGAAGATGTGCAGAACATGCGGGATCTCAATGAGGAGGACCCGTTAGAAATCGAAGCGACCGCGAATAACCTTAATTATGTGAAACTCGATGGCAATATCGGCTGCATGGTGAACGGTGCGGGCCTTGCCATGGCGACGATGGATGTCATCAAGCTGGCCGGCAGTGAACCCGCCAACTTTCTGGACGTCGGCGGCGGGGCAACGAAAGATACCGTCGCAGCTGGTTTTCGGATTCTCTTGAAGGATCCAAACGTCAAAGGCATATTCATCAACATTTTTGGCGGCATTGTACGGTGTGAACGTATTGCTCACGGCGTCATTGAGGCGGCCAAGGAAGTGAAAATTACCGTGCCCCTAGTCGTTCGCCTGCAAGGTACGAATGCAGATGAAGGACGGAAGCTGTTGGCAGATTCCGGCCTCAAATTAGAGGTTGCCAATGATCTGTGGGAAGCAGCGCAGAAAATCGTCAAGCTGACCGGCAAGGCGGCGTAAAGGAGAAGACCGTGAGCATTCTCGTCAATAAAAACACGCGAGTGGTGGTGCAGGGAATCACGGGGAAGGAAGGATCTTTCCACGCGACGCAGTGCAAAGCCTACGGGACGAAGATGGTCGCCGGTGTCACGCCCGGTAAGGCTGGCCAGGAAGTTGAAGGCATCCCTGTCTTTAATACTGTGGCCGATGCCGTGAAAAAGACCGACTGCGATACTTCCCTGATTTTTGTGCCGCCTCCCTTCTGTGCGGATGCTATCCTGGAAGCTGCCGATGCAGGCGTGAAATTGATCATCTGCATCACCGAAGGCATTCCGGTCAATGATATGGTGAAAGTGAAGCGCGCACTACATGGGCGTGATGTCCGCCTGATTGGTCCAAACTGTCCTGGGGTCATTACGGTCGACGAAGCGAAAATCGGCATCATGCCGGGATTCATCCACAAGCGCGGCGTCGTCGGAGTGGTGTCTCGCAGCGGCACCTTGACCTATGAGGCGGTGCATCAGCTTTCCACGTTGGGACTTGGCGAGACGACCTGCGTCGGTATCGGTGGAGATCCGGTCAACGGCACCGGCTTCGTGGATGTTCTGCCGCTGTTTGAGAAAGACCCCGAGACACAGGCTGTGGTCATGATTGGCGAAATCGGTGGTGACGCAGAAGAGAAGGCGGCCGAATATATTAAGAAGCACGTCAAAAAGCCGGTCATCAGTTTTATCGCTGGGATCACCGCGCCTCCCGGTCGCCGTATGGGACATGCCGGAGCCATCATTTCAGGTGGCAAAGGTACCGCCACGGAGAAAATGAAGGCTCTCGAATCCGCTGGTGTTCGAGTCGTGAAAAATCCCGCCGAGATCGGCCATGCTGTGATGAAGGCTCTTGGCCGCTAGCTGAATTGCCGGTACACCGGCATTAAAGGGCGTCGGACCGGTCCGGCGCCCTCTTTGTTTTGAGGATGAGGACGCGTCTCGGGGATGCGCCCTCGTCGCACTCACCTCTCCGACAGTTGTGTCAGAATCTTTCCTTTTTCCCTCGTGCCAGACGTGGTACTGTATGGCGCCAAGCGCGAGGCGAATGACCCTCGAAGGCTGGCCCGCCTGATCGGATCAGGGCTCTTCCGGAACCGTAAGAGTCCAGAAAGGTCCGAACTGTCCATGAAAGGACGCCACTATGCTCGTGTTTCTCATACATGTGCGTGATCCCCAGTTTTACGCTCTTCCGGCTAAGACTCGAGCGAAGAATGGCCGTATTCGGGTCATGGGGTTTCCGCCGATCGGCATCATGTCCCTCTCGGCCGTTCTTAAGCGGGCCGGTCACGAATGCGTCATGTTCGATCAGGCCCATCCGGAGACGCCGAACGAATTTATCATTGAAGAAATAAAACGACGGAAACCGGCGCTTGTCGGAATGAGTTTTCTCAGCACGACGAGCTATCCCTATGCAAAAATCCTCGCCCGTCAGATTCGCGTTGCGGATGCCGCGGTCAAGTTGGCCTTCGGCGGCGTGTTTGCCAGCCTCAACGCCGGCCTTGTGAAGTTGCAATGTCCGGAGGTGGATTTTGTGTGCCGCGGCGATGGCGAACAGCTGTTATTGGAGTTGCTTGATCGTATAAACGATCCGCAGGATGTGTGTGGAGTGACGTGGGCGAAAGATGGGAAGGTGATCAATAATCCTAATCGGAGTATGGAGCGCCAGTTGGACCAGTGGCCCTTTCCAGACCGGGAAAGCTTGGAGTTGGACTTCGTCGAGTCCATGCCGTTGGATGTGCCGGCGGTGCTGTCGATGGAGCGCTTTACCACCATGCAGACTTCTCGGGGATGTCCGTGGCCCTGTGTATTTTGTGATATTCCGATCTTCAATGAGGGAAAATGGCGCGCGCGTAGCGCGCAGCACGTCGTCGATGAACTGAAGTATCTCGAAGCAAACGGCTATGGATCGGTCTATTTCGTGGACGACCACTTTCTCCTGCAGCCCAAGCGTATTGACGCCATTTGCAACGGCATCATCGACGCCAAACTCTCTATTCAATGGGGGATTGAAGGACGCGTTGACTCTGTGGCCCAGCATCTGTTCCCGGCCATGGCGAAAGCCCATTGCCGCACGGTGATGTTCGGTATCGAAAGTGGGAGTCAGAAAATTCTCGATCGCTTGCAGAAAGAACAGACGTTGGCAGAGGTTGAGACGGCGGTGAGCAATGCCAAGAAAGCCGGTATCGAAATTGTCCACGGCTTTTTTACGGTGGGTAATCCTGATGAGACGGTGGAAGACATGCAAAAAACCTTCGACTTCGCGTCGAAGCTTCCGTTAGACACGTTCGGATTCAACCGACTCTGTGTTTATCGCGGAACGCCACTATGGCAGGAGTACATCAAGCGTGGCTTGGTCAGCGATGCCAAAGATTGGTACAAGTATTTCAAATGTTCCGAGATCGATCCGACCTGTTTGCCCGGTGCGACCATCAATTCGGTGCGGCAAGAGGGGCTCAAGAAGCTCTTCATGTACAAGCTCACCCGATACCCGATTCAAACCTTTAAATTACTCCGCAGATTCATGCGCTATATGCCATTTCGTGATGTGGCCTACCTCATCATCAAGCCATTCCTAGGGCAGAAGAAGGGGGCAACCAAGGCAGAAGTCCTGTCACGCGCGGTGGAACATGCCGAGATGAAAGATGCTGCCGCGCAGCTGACTCAGTTGAGCGATGAATTGCTGCACAGCGTGGTTGAGGAATCGAAAGCGGAGCGTCAGCGGATTCAGCAAGAGGCCGAGGGGGCGCGAGAGTTACCGATGATTTCTGCCCGGTAGGGTATCGACACCCGTGCGTTTCAGCAAGCGATCCGCCCAAACCCGATGTGGGCCTTCATCCTCATGCTTGCAGTATGCGCAGCAGTCCTTCCCATTTTTTCTTGCCTGCACAAAGTGCTCGCCCCACCTCGTTAAGCCTTTGATCGGATAGCGACTGCGGCGGAGACGGGCATACACGGAGTGGGCCATGTCTCGATATTCCGCCTGACGATTATCCGCTTCAACAGTTGCCCAAGCGACGTGAAATCGGCGCAGAGAATCTTCCACGGCAGAGTGATTCCAGCTGTCGTGTCGAAATGCCATGACTCAGCGGTAAGCGGCGGAGAGGCCGTGGAAGAATTTGCCTAACCGGTCATTGTTCCGTTTGAAATTGGGAGGAAGTTGGAGAAGGATTGGTTTAGGCTCCTGTTTCTCGGCCAAGGGGGCGAACTGATCCAACATGGTTTGAGGAACTGACGTTGCCTCGGGATTCAGCTGCTTCACGTGTGTCATTGTACGATGCGCCTTCACTGGAAACCCAATGAGCCAAGGTTTGACCGATCCATGTTGTCACTGCGGACAATGTAAGGAGTCGAAACCAGACTCCGTCTAATTCGACGGTGCGGTATTGCCTGGGTTGGTCTGCAATTCAAAGTGATCATCACCGGGATAAAAGCGATCATGAGGCGGTTCTGCCGGAGGGCATCGAATGGTACCGAGGGAGACTGGAGAAGCACGCATCGAGCCTGGCGGCACTCTTGAGCTTGTCGTGCGCGGTCGTTGGGAGGGAGGCGGCGGTACCTGCGGGTCAACAATCACTGAGAAAAGCAAGCGGCCGGCGCGGAAACCGCAGCCGGCCGCTTCCTAACAACGACAGAACGGCGGAATTATGTTCCCATTTCCCATGAAGCCAGATATTTCACTTGCTCCTTGGTGAGTTTGTCGATGGATACACCCATGCCGGCGAGTTTCAGACGGGAGATTTCTTTGTCGATATCCGCCGGCACCGGGTACACCTTCTTTTCCAATTTCTTATAGTTTTTCACGATGAATTCCGCGCCGAGCGCTTGGTTGGCGAAGCTCATGTCCATGACGCTGGAGGGGTGACCTTCCGCGGTCGCCAAATTCACGAGGCGTCCTTCGCCCAATAGGCTGACGCGACGTCCATTCTTCAGCGTGTATTGGTCCACCCCCGAACGCACGGCCAGTTTCTTCTTGCTGAGTTTTTCGAGGGCCGGGATATCCAATTCCACGTTGAAGTGTCCGGAGTTACACACGATTGCTCCGTCCTTCATGGCCGCGAAATGTTCCCCGCGAATGACCTTGAGATTGCCCGTCACGGTCACAAAGAAGTCCCCAAGCGGCGCCGCTTCATCCATGGGCATGACCCGAAATCCGTCCATAACAGCTTCGAGCCCCTTGAGAGGGTCGATTTCCGTCACAATCACGTTGGCGCCCATGCCCCGCGCGCGTGTGGCAATGCCGCGCCCGCACCAGCCGTAACCAGCCACAACCAGCGTCGAACCACACACCAACCGGTTGGTGGCACGAACGATGCCGTCCATGGTGCTCTGGCCTGTCCCATACCGGTTATCGAACATATGCTTGGTGTCCGCATCGTTCACGGAAATGACGGGAAACTTCAACACTTTCTTCTCAGCCATGCTGCGAAGCCGGATGACGCCTGTCGTGGTTTCTTCGGTTCCACCAATCACATGACGGAGCAGGTCTTTTCGTTTTGAGTGCAAATGGGAGACGACATCGGCGCCGTCGTCCATTGAGAGGTGCGGCTTGTGGGCGATGGCTGATTCAATGTGCCGATAGTACGTCTTGTTGTCCTCGCCCTTGACGGCGAAGGTCGGAATGCCCTCGTGTCGCACCAGGGCGGCTGCCACGTCATCCTGCGTGCTCAGGGGATTAGAGGCACAGAGGCGAACGTCGGCCCCTCCCGCCTTAAGCGTCTTCATGAGATTGGCGGTTTCAGTCGTCACATGGAGGCAAGCGGTTGCGCGAATACCCTTGAACGGCTGCTCCTTCTCAAATCGCTTACGAATCAATCGCAACACCGGCATCGTGGCCTCGGCCCATTCGATTTTCAGTTTGCCCTGATCTGCCAGGCCCATATCTTTCACGTCGTAATCCACTGGTTCCTCCTCCTGTGTCGTAAGTAATGTCTGCTGTTCGATCGCAGAAAAAAGGGGACGGGCTTGTAACCCGCCCCCTCGGCTGGTGCCACACGTGACGGGACCTTAGAGGCCCGCATCCTTCCGCAAGGCTTTGGCTTTATCGGTTTTTTCCCACGTAAACTCCGGTTCGTTGCGGCCAAAGTGTCCGTAGGCAGCGGTCTTCTTGAAAATGGGACGACGCAGTTTCAAATGGTCGATGATCCCGCGCGGAGTCAACGGGAAATGTTTCCGGACCAACTTGTCCAAGCTCTCGGGAGCCACCTTCTCCGTGTCTTTCGTGTCGACCAGTACGGAGACAGGATCTGCCACGCCGATTGCGTAGGCCAGCTGCACTTCGCATTTCGACGCCAAGCCGGCGGCGACGATGTTCTTGGCAATGTAACGTGCCATGTATGAGGCGGAGCGATCGACCTTCGAGGGATCTTTTCCCGAGAACGCGCCTCCGCCGTGGCTACCGTGTCCGCCGTACGTGTCGACAATGATTTTGCGGCCGGTCAAGCCCGTGTCGCCCATTGGGCCGCCGACGACGAATCGGCCGGTGGGGTTGATATGGTGTTTCACGCTGGTTGCATCGTACAGTCCTTTTGGCATGGACGGCTTGATGACGTGCTCCATCAGATCCCGCTCGATCTGTTTATTGGTCACATCAGGACTGTGTTGCGTGGAGACGACAATGGTATCAATCCGGAATGGCTTACCATCCTTATATTCGACGGTCACTTGGGACTTGCCGTCGGGGCGAACCCACTTCAAGATCTTTTTCTTCCGCACTTCAGCCAGGCGTTTGGTCAGGCGATGGGCCAGAACGATCGGCATGGGCATGAGTTCGACCGTTTCGTTGGTTGCATAGCCGAACATCAGCCCCTGGTCGCCCGCGCCACCGGAATCCACACCCATGGCAATATCACCCGATTGCTGATGGATGGAGGTCAGAACTGAGCAGGTGTTGGAGTCGAATCCCCAGGAGGCATCTGTATAGCCGACATCTTTGATCACGTCGCGAATGATATCGGGAATCTCCACATAGGCTTTCGTCGAGATTTCGCCGGCGACAAAGGCAATACCGGTTGTGAGGATAGTTTCGCACGCGACTCTCGATGTCTTGTCTTGCGCGATGATGGCGTCTAGAATTCCATCCGAAATTTGATCCGCAATCTTGTCCGGGTGTCCTTCAGTGACCGACTCAGACGTAAACAGGTAGTTATGTCTCATTGTTCCCCCTGGAAGTGAAGTGATTCGAGGATGCGGCGGTTAGAGTTAGGCGGCACAACGACCGAGCGTGGAAGATGTTGCACGGACACTGATAAGACAACCCCGCAAAAACGCTACGGCAATAGTAGCTGACCGAGTGGTTTTTGTCTACCGTTCTGACAGAATGGATTGCGTCTTTCGTGAGACCCGCGTCTTGCTTGACAGTCCTTCGAGACGACTTGTAAGATAGCTTACTTTTCGCGTATTTGGAACATTTTTCATCAAGCGCTCTGCCCCGGCACTTCCAACCTCGTGGTATCGGCCTGCGTTGATGCAGGTTCCCACACGCAGCTCGTCATTCGTTATGATGATGGGATCTGTATGACGGCCAGGTCGAAGCAGCGAGGTCTGTTGATTCATGAACGATAAACCCGACGCAGCATCAGAGATGAGCGCATCTGGCCCTTCCACATCCGGCCTCGGGTGGGATGAGTTTTCGCGCGAGGTCGTGGACTTTTTCGCGTCCATTAAACTGGCGATGTTCCTGTTTATTGTGCTCGCCATGACCGCCACCATTGGCACGGTGATCCAGCAAGGCGAGCGACCGGAAACATATGTGCAGGAATATGGGGAAGAGGCCTATCGCTGGTTTCTTCGCCTGGGATTTACGGACGTCTATCACACCTGGTGGTTTACCAGTCTCCTGGGCCTGCTCTGCGTCAACTCGCTCACCTGTTTTCACAAACGGTTTCCCAGCGTCTGGCGCTCCATGCGTCAGGATAAGGTCAGTGTCTCGTTGGCATTCATCCAAGGGATGAAACAGCAGACCACTCTGTCGCTCAATCAACCGAAAGAAACGGTGGCGGAGTCGTTGGTGAGGCTGTTTGCGGAAAAAGGCTACAAGGTATTAGCCAAAAGCGACCCCGGCGAGGTGACCGTCTATGCCACCAAAGGAATCATGGGCCGGGTCGGCGCCCATGTCGCCCACCTCAGTGCGACGGTGATTGTACTTGGAGGCCTGCTCGGCAGCTATTACGGATTTTCAGAGTTCGGGGTGTGCCTCGAGGGTCAGACGTATCATATCCCGAGAGGGAACTTTGACCTGCGCGTCGACAAGTTTTGGATCGATTATCATGAAAATGGTTCAGTGAAATCCTACAACAGTACCTTGACGGTGATTGATCAAGGCGCGCCGACCATGACCAAGACGATCACGGTCAATGATCCGTTGGTCTACAAAGGGATCTGGTTCTACCAATCCAGTTACGGAGATGCCTGGGATCAAATCGAAGCAGCGCGGATCAATATCAAAGACAAGAAGGCGGATAAAGTCGTTGCGACGGTCGATTTGGAGTGGAACAAGGAAAAAGCGGTCGAGGGTCTTCCATTGAAAATGAAGATGACCGATTTCGTGGCCGACTTCGCCTTCAACTCCACCGAAAAGAAAGTGTTTTCCAAAACCGCCGAGCATGCCAATCCCGCCATTCGCCTGGCGGTCGATGAGCGCAGCACCGTGCAATCCACCCCCTGGGTGTTTTATCATTACCCCGACCTGTTTGAGATTAAGGACTCTGCGTATCAGTTCGAGTTTATCGGGTATCAACCCAAGAAGTTTACCGGTCTACAGATCGCCAGAAATCCGGGCATCATGATGGTGTGGATCGGGTGTACGATGTTGGTGGTGGGGATGACGCTGTCATCACTCATTTATCATCGGCGGCTGTGGGCGAAGATCCTGCCCGGTGAATCGGGCGTGACAGTTCATCTCGGTGGAACCACGCACAAAAGTCAGATCGACTTTCAAAAAGAGTTCAAGAAATTGACGGAGAAAATTCAAGCCAAGACTTCATCCTGAAGCCCGTTTCAGCGCTGTGAGGAACTCTTTCATTTCAGGGCGGCGCTGCACAATACGATAGACGGAGGCCCGTATGATGCGATCATTGTTTCTGTTCGATATGACGTTCTGGCTCTATCTGGCTGCACTAGGGCTCTACGTGGCGTATCTGTTCGCGAAGCGTCCCGCGATGCAGATGGCTGCGGCCGGGCATCCCATCGATAACCTTGAAGATCGCGATGGGGCCTGGGCGACTCAACTGGGACAGGTGGCTACCCTGGTGACCGTGTTTGGATGGGTGCTCAATACTATGGCCTTGATGACCAGGGCCTTCGAGCGGATGGAGCATTCCGGAACCTTCGCCCCCTGGTCCAATCAATTCGAGGCCATGGCGTATGTGTCATGGGCGATCATCCTCGGCTATGTGCTCTTGGAGTTTCGTTACCGGATCAAGGCTGTCGGCGCGTTTGTGGTCGGGATCGGATTTATTGCGATGGGGGCAGCCTCTCTTCTGCCCTATCGCTACCAGACGGCAGAACCGCTGGTGCCGGCCTTAAATAGCTATTGGATTTACATCCATGTGTCCGTCACCTTGACCAGCTACGCGGCATTTGCCATGGCCGGAGGGTTGGGTCTGATGTATCTCTTCAAGGAGAGGGCGGTGAATCGGGGCAGCCAGTCCCGGTTTTATGCGGCATTCCCTGATCTCGAAACTATTGATGAACTGGGGTACAAGGCGATCATGTTGGGCTTCCCATTGCTGGCCTTTGGCATCATTCTCGGAGCCATGTGGGCGAATTATGCCTGGGGTGGTTATTGGAGTTGGGATCCAAAAGAAACCTGGTCGTTGATCGTCTGGCTGATCTACGGGGCGTATATTCATGCTCGCATGACGCGTGGATGGGAAGGGCATAAGGCTGCCATTTATGCGATCTTCGGATTTTTGATGGTTATTTTCTGCTTCTGGGGAGTGAATTTTCTGCTCTCTGGTCTGCATGCGTACGCATAGGCCATGAGTGATCACGTGAATCAGAGTTCAGGCGGCCCCGCAGTACGAAGTGGCCCCTCTCGAACGGTGGTTGTGCTTGCCGCCGCAGCCATTCTTGGTGTGATGTTTCTCGTTGTCTGGCTGCAGAGCTCAAAGTATGAGCCGTTGATCGTCGGAAAAGAGGCCCCGGACTTTCAACTGCCTGACTTAAACGACAAGCCCTTACGCTTGTCTGATTACCGAGGGAAAGTCGTCTTTTTAAATTTTTGGGCCACCTGGTGCAAACCCTGCCGGGAAGAAATGCCTTCTATGGAAGTGTTGTACAAGAATTTTGAAAAAGACGGACTCGTGATTCTGGCAGTCAGCATCGACCGGGTCACGACAAAAAAAGAGATTCCACCCTTTGTCAAAGGCCTGAATCTGACCTTTCCCGTCTTGGTCGACTCCTGGGGGCAAACGGATAAACGCTACAAATTGATGGGAGTTCCCGAGACCTACATCATCGATCAGCAAGGTGTGCTGCGCGAAAAAGTGATCGGGCCCAGGGACTGGACGCGATTGGATAACCTCAAAGTGCTGACGCAACTCCTGAAGCCTGCGGACAAGGCGGCGAGTGCAGCCTCTTCCAAAGCGGCTCCGGTATTATAAACGTATGATGAACCGTTGGTCGTTCTTATCGATGATCGGCGTGGGATTAGTGTCCGGCGGAGTCCTTTTTGCCGACGTCTACGGAGCTTCGTCCAATTCGAACCCTGCTCCCCTCACGGTAGTGAGTCGTGCGCCGCAGGTCGATGACGAGGCGCCGAACTTTCTCTTGAAGGATTCCGAAGGATTCAATGTCACCTTGGATCAGTTTCGCGGGAAGGTTGTGCTTCTGAATTTTTGGGCCACGTGGTGTGGTCCCTGCAAAATCGAAATGCCGGCAATGGAACAGCTGTATCGATCCTTCAGCCGCAAGGAATTTGAAATTCTGGCGGTTTCAACCGATGCCCAGGGCACGGCTGTCACCCGGCCTTTTCAGCAGGAGGTCGGCTTCACATTTCCCGTGCTCCATGACGCCGATTTCAGGATCGGGCTTCAGTACGGTGCTCGCCAGCTGCCGATGACATTTCTGATCGACCGCAAAGGCATCATTCGCAACCGGATTCCCGGGGCTCGCGACTGGAGCACGCCGGCAGGGAAACGGTTAGTCGAAGCGTTGTTGCAAGGGTCTTAGCATGACCGACTCTGTGCAATCGATTTCACTGGTGGCTGCGTTTTCTGCCGGGTTGTTGTCTTTTGTTTCCCCCTGCGTCCTGCCGCTGGTGCCGTCTTACATTTCGTACATCACAGGCCTTTCGATCGAACAGCTGACCGATGTTTCTGAACGAAGCCGGTTTCGCAAGGCGATCATTGTGAACTCGCTGCTGTTTATCGCCGGGTTTTCAACGGTGTTCGTGGCGTTCGGGGCTTCAGCGAGCTTGCTGGGCCAGGCCTTGATGACCTATCAAGAACATTTGCGACGGTTTGGCGGAATCGTCGTGATCGTGTTCGGGCTCTATCTCTTGGGAATCCTGAATCTGAATTTCCTCAAAATGGAACACCGGTACCAGTTTCGGAATCGTCCGGCCGGTTTTCTTGGCTCGTTCTTGATCGGGATCGCATTTGCAGCTGGATGGACCCCCTGCGTCGGGCCTGTTCTTGGGACGATCCTCCTCTATGCAAGCACGACTGAGTCGATGTTCAGTGGAGTGGTCTTACTTACATTCTACTCCCTGGGATTGGCCCTGCCCTTGTTCCTCACGGCGTTGGGAGTCGATCGATTCCTCAGTTACTTCAAGGAAGTGCGCGCCTATCTCTGGGGCGTCTCTACGGTGAGCGGGGTATTGCTCATTGTCGTGGGCGTGATGATCTATGCGAACTCGTTGACCATGATCACGAGCTTTCTCGAACGATACGGAATTGGCTGGTACCTCGGGCAGTAGTCAGGATCTCTGGCCCGCCTTATTCATGAGCACTTCTGCTGCGCTCGCCGATCCGCTGCTGCGACAGGCCTTCGGCCGGCGGGCTCGCTCCTCGGCCCCTCGACGTCCTGCAGGAGGACGCCCCGGGTCCTCCCGGCTCCGCGCGCCGGTCTCGCAACGTGACGCGGCGATTGCACGACGACCCGGCATGAATAAGGCGGGCTAGGCTCTTCCCCGTCCGGCTCCTTCTGGCCCCCCCTGCGTAGCAGTCTCGTCTCACTTCGGTTAGATTGGACTTGCTCGGGGAGCGGCATTCCTCAACTGGTGTGCAGCACATGGCTGATGGGCACGGACACACAACCTACGACGTGATCATTGTCGGGATGGGACCGGCGGGGGCGGCCGCTGCGGCGGTCCTTAGTCGCGGTGGGCTAGCGGTACTCGGCTTGGATAAGGAGTCGCATCCCCGATACAAAGTATGCGGTGGTGGCTTATCGGCGCGCATCGACCACGTGCTGGAACCTGGTTTTCAATCCGTGGTCGAGCAGTCTGTGAACGGCGTCAGATTTGTCTACCGTGGACAGGATCCTCTGCTCATCCAATCAACCCATCCGATTGCCTACATGGTCATGCGGGACCGTTTCGACCACTATCTCGTGCAGGAAGCGATTCAGGCCGGGACCCATATCCGAACCGGTCACGGCGTGCTGGAGATTCAGCAGGACCCACAGGGCGTGGAGGTGGCCACCGGCCAGGGGCGCTATCGGGCAAAGATCGTCATTGGTGCAGACGGGGCCAATAGTCTGGTTGCGCGCCGCTTCTTTCCGCAAAGATCGCAGTACCGGGCTCCGGCGTTGGAGAGTGAGGTGTCGATCAGAGGTGATCACCACTTTCCCGCCGCTACAACGATTCTTGTAGATGTGGGGGCCGCTCGTCAGGGATACGGTTGGATCTTTCCAAAGCAAACAGGCCTTTCCGTGGGAATCGGGGAATTCCGTCGCAAAGCGACAAGCCTGCGCGCGACCTTCGACCGTTTTGTCACAGAAGAACGAGGCTTGACCGGCTGGACGGTGCCGCGCCCGGCAGGGCATCCGATTCCTGTCTATACAGAATCCGAAGGGCGGGGTCAGGGAGGGGATTCCCGCTTTGCCGCAGGCCGTGCGGTGCTCGTCGGGGATGCCGCCCATTTGGTGGACCCGTTGTTCGGCGAGGGCATTTATTATGCGATCCGTTCAGGCCAACTGGCGGCCCATGCGATACTGGCGCATCAGAACAATTACAGCGAGTCGCTGGCGGCGTACGAGACGGCGCTAGAACGGGAAATCCTTCCGGATTTCCGTGTGACGGCCAGAATGGCCCGGGTCATCTATGCCTTTCCTCGCCTCGCATTCAAGCTCCTGCGCCGTTACCAGGACGTCGTGCAGGATTATTTCGAAGTCCTGCAGGGACGTACGACGGCCCAGGCATTCCTCCCGAACGCGAAGATACGCCTGAAGGCATCAGTCAACGACCTCCTCCTCGAAGCATTACATTTGCGGTAAGCAGGTGAGCTGTCTTGGGGCGTGTTAGCACCAGGCGCCAAGCCGGCACGAAACGAACGGCTGAGATAGGGCAGCGCTTGGAGCGCGTTTGAGGTCAGGCACGGCCGGCGCAGTAAACGCTGATGGGACCGAGGCCGCGAGCAGCGTGTCGTGCGGTTGGCTCTGCGGCGCCGGCGCTTCCTTGGTGGACGCGATGGCCGGCGGCGGCGATTGTTTCCCCAGTTTGGCCAGCAGCCGGCGGCCACTTCCTGCCACGTCGCTGTTCGGATATTTTTCCGCTAATAGCTGGAGTTTTTCCAACGCCCAATCGTTCGCCCCGAGTTCCTGATAGGTCAAGGCCAGATAGTACAAGGCGTCCGGAGCCACCTTCTTGTCCGGATAATCCTTCACGATCATGTCGAATCGGTGGGCGGCCGCCAGGTACGACGAGCGGCGATAGTAAAACTGCCCGACAAACAGGTGAGTCTGAGCAAGCCAATCATGGCAGTCGGCCAGGCGCTGGAGCGCTTGGGCTTCATATTTACTGTTGGGGAATTCCTTCCGCAATTTCTCAAACGCTGCGATGGCTTTCTGAATCGGTTCCGGATCGCGGTCGATCGATTTTCCCATCCGAAGATGGCTTTCAGCTAAACGGAACTGAGCATACACGGCCAGCTGGTGGCTGCGATGCAATTCCAGAAAATGCTGGTATTCCACGATGGCCTCGGCGAATTCTTCCTTGTCGAAGAAGGCCTCGCCGCGTTTCATGATCACATTGGGATCATAGTTCTTTTCAATGGTGTCACCGAGGAAGATCTGCTCGTCTGTCCCGCTCACCGGTTTGCCTTGAGCGGTGGTTTTCGGTTTGCTGGAACATCCGGACGCAAAACACAGCAGTCCCACCACGACGGCCAGGCGCACATACCAACCCCTCGAATGCCGATGCATTCAGTGACTCCTTCGCACAGAAAGAATTGACGGTGAACAGAACGTAACTACACAATTTTTCTAGCAGATCATGAACCGAAAAGCAACGAATTCAATGTCCGGAGTTGACCCTCCCGGAGCCGGGTCCTATAATCGCGCCGCACTTCTGAGTATGGGTGCGACCCATTGTTAACGACCAATTCCCAGTTTGCTCCAGTAGGAATTCCGTGAAGCGCAGTCGGATTGTCGGGACCGGTTCCTTTGTGCCTCCTCGAGTGGTCCACAACGAGGAGGTGGGGGGGCCGCTTGGGCTGAATTCAGATCACATCATAGCCCTGACCGGTATTCGCACGAGACATTGGGCCGAACCGGGGCAGGCATCCTCGGACCTGGCGGTAGAGGCGGGGCAGCGCGCCTGCGAGGCTGCCGGATTGGCGCCCCGGTCCCTGGACGCGATTCTCGTTTCGACCACCTCGCCGGATAGCGCCTTTCCTTCCACGGCTTGTCACGTGCAGCGGGCCCTAGACGCCGGTTCAGTGATGGCATTTGACCTGTCGGCGTCCTGTTCAGGATTTCTGTATGGATTGTCGATGGCCGATGCCATGATCCGGAGCGGTCACATCCGATCCTGCTTGGTCGTTGCCGCCGAAGTGAAGTCTTGCTCGCTGGACGCGACAGACAGAGAAACAGCCGTGCTGTTCGGTGATGGCGCCGGTGCCGTTGTGGTTGTGCAGGATGAGTCGGTTCGGCCGGAGGCTGCCGGCATTCTTGGTGTGCGCCTGTATGCGGAAGGGGCGGGGCATGGCCTCATCACGATTCCCGCAGGAGGGTCGCGGAAGCCAAGTGGGATGGAAACCGTCCGTGCGAAGGAGCACCTGCTGCGGATGCGGGGGAGCGCCGTGTTTCGCGCTGCGGTCCGTCATCTGGAGCAGGCGATGGTCGAACTGCTGAAGGAATTTGGGCTCTCGGCCGCTGATGTCACCCGGGTCATTGCCCACCAGGCCAACGCCAGAATTTTAGAGCAGCTCCGTCGCCGCCTCGGGCTATCTCGGGAGGTGGTCCATTCGGTGATCGAACGTTATGGGAATACCTCGTCTGCATCCCTTCCGATCGCTTTGGACGATGCGGTCCGGGAACAGCGGGTCGTGGCAGGAGATCTCGTGGTACTAGGGGCATTTGGCGGAGGCTTAACCTGGGCCACAGCATTGATGCGCTGGTAACCACCCTCGGCAAGCAAGTTGACGACGGCATGGCACCGGTCATGTCGGCTCCCGAAGGTGTGTTGGCGCAGGGAATAGCCATCGCAAGGAGTTCAGAAAGGCTGTCCAGCAAGGTCGCATAGGGGCGTGCGATGGAGATACGCCAGGCTTGGTCAACAGCCTGATAGAAAGGACGTTATGTTCGGTCTCATACCTCGGGAAGAAGCGTTTTTCGACCTGTTCAAGAATGCGGCGCATAACATGATCGAAGGGAGCCGTCTATTGAAGGATATGACGGAGGACTTTCGGAATCCGGTTGAGAAAGCGAAGCGCATCAAGGACGTCGAGCATGTCGGGGACGGCATTACTCATGAGATTGCCCGGAAACTGAATCAGACCTTCATTACGCCCATTGATCGGGAAGACATTCACGATCTGGCGAGCGCCTTGGATGACATCCTGGATGTGGTCGAGGCGATTGCCGATCGATTTGTGCTGTATAAGGTGGTGGCTCCCACGGAAGCGGCGATCAGGCTGGCAAATGTGCTGTATCAAGCGGCTGTTGAAGTCGGGGCGACAGTTGATTTGCTCGGCAAGTCCCATCAAGCGGTCACGGAGTGCAGCGTGCGAGTGAATAGCTTGGAAAATGAGGCCGATCGCATCTCTCGCGATGCCATCTCGTCATTGTTTGAGAAGGAGACGGACCCGATCGCCGTCATCAAATGGAAAGAGATCTACGAAAATTTCGAGGCGGGAACCGATCGGTGTGAAGATGTCGCCAACATTCTCGAGCGCATCGCCTTGAAGCACACGTGAGCGACTCCCACATGGTCCTCGAGACTCATCCTGACCAATACTCTAGGGGTAGGAAGCGGCAGTCATGGCTGAACTGAGCGGATTATTGTTAGTCGTGGTGATTCTGGCGTTGCTCTTTGACTTTTCCAACGGCTGGCATGACAGCGCCAATGCCATCGCGACGGTGGTCTCGACCCGTGTGGTCAGTCCCTCCACGGCGGTTCTTGTCGCCGGTGGTCTCAACGTGGCCGGCGCGTTCATGTCCACTGCGGTGGCCAAAATGGTGGGCACCGGGATCGTCGATCCTCAGTCGGTGACCCAGACTGTGGTGGCCTCGGCCCTGGCGGGCGCCATTGTGTGGAATTTCATGACCCTCTTGCTGGGGCTGCCGACCAGTTCATCCCATGCACTCATTGGCGGGTTGGTGGGGGCCGCGCTGACCCATGGTGGAATGGGAGCCGTCAAATTTTCCGGACTACGGTCGGTACTTGAGGCGATGGTCCTCTCCCCGTTTTTCGGGTTTGCGATCGGGCTGGTGTTGATGGTTGTGCTGAGCTGGCTCTTTTTTCGAGTGCCGCGAGCCCTGGCCCTGAGGTTGTTTTCCCGGCTGCAACTCGTGTCCGCGAGTTTTATGGCCTTCAGTCACGGAGCGAACGATGCGCAGAAGGCCATGGGGATTATCACGTTGGCACTCGTCTCGGCCGGGGTGCTTCCTACTGCGGAAGTGCCGACCTGGGTGATCGGGTCCTGCGCTGTTGCGATGGGGCTCGGGACGGCGGTGGGAGGATGGCGAATCGTACGGACCCTGGGCATGCGGATTGTAAAACTCGAGCCGGTCCATGGATTTGCGGCCGAGACCGGAGCCGCAATCGTGTTGATGGCCACGGCCCATATCGGGCTTCCGGTCAGCACGACGCATACCATCACCTCGACCGTGATGGGTGTCGGAGCCGTCAAGCGGTTATCGGCCGTGCGGTGGGGCGTGACCCGTCGCATCCTGTCGGCGTGGCTCTTCACCCTACCGGGAGCGGCGCTCCTCTCGACTATGTGTTACCTGCTCCTGTCGAAATTGTTGTAGGCGATTCCTGCGCCACGGGGAGGTGAACCACAAAACGGCTGCCTCTCGGCGCATTGCCTTCCACCCAGACATGCCCGTTATGAGCCTCGACAATATGTTTGACGATGGCGAGCCCCAGGCCGGTTCCACCCAGTTCGCGCGAGCGGGCCTTATCGACTCTGTAGAATCGTTCGAACACTCGCGGCCGGTCCGCTTCGGGAATGCCGATTCCCGAGTCTGCCACGAGGACCTCAATCATCGGGCGGGCTGAAACCGACCGGCTTTGAGTCGCATGCCGGATGGTCATGGAGATTCGTCCCTGATCCGGGGTGTATTTCACGGCGTTTTCCAGCAGGTTGATAAAGACCTGGGCCAGGCGCTCTTCGTCCCCTTCCACCACGACATACTCCTCCGGAAGCGACAACTCGATCGTATGGTGCTTCTTGTCCGCTAACGGTTTGATGACTGCAACCGTTCGTTCCAGCAAGGCCCGCAATTCCACCGGTTCCCGGCGAAACAGCACCTGTCCGGACTCGATTTGCGATAACTGCAGCAGGTCGTCGAGGATGAGGTTCAGGCGATTGCTTTGCCGCATGATGATTTCCAAAAACGCGGCGGCCGTCGCAGGATCATCCTTGCCTCCGTCCAGCAGGGCCTCCACGTATCCCTTGATGGATGTGAGCGGTGTGCGAAGCTCATGGGACACGTTCGCGACGAAATCTTTGCGGATTTTCTCCAGCCGGCGCAGCTCGGTGATGTCGTGGAAGACGAACACGGCACAGGCTTCCTGCTCGCGACTGCCCCCGGCGATCGACGCTTCCACACGCAGGCAGCGGCCGCTGGGGGAGAGGATAATTTCACCGCCTTGGCCGGAACGCGTCTGCAGCACGCCAGAGACGAGCGTGGTCAGTCCTTCGTGCCGGATGAGTTCGGCATAGTGGCGGCCGCGCGATTCCGTCAGTTCCAAGGCGAACATGCGCTCCAACGCCGGATTGACCTGGACCACCGTTCCTCGATAATCCAACACCATGACGCCCTCGACCATCGCGATGAGCATGGCCAGGAGTTGCGCGCGGTCGTCGGAGACCTCCTTGATTTTCGTTTCCAGCTGATCGGTCATCTGGTTGAGGGTCTGCGCCAGCAAACCGACCTCGTCCGATGAGGAGACAATGAGGCGGATCCCCGGCGTTCCCGTCGCGAGTTGGTGGGCGGCAGCGGCCATCTCAGACAGGGGCTTCGTCAGATTACGCGAGACCCAGAGACTGAGGGCCATGGCGAGGAGAAAGGCGGCGCCGAACGCCGTCACCAGATCTTGCTGAATGTGCCGCACTCGCTCATCAATGGAGGTCAACGACAGGCCGAGGCGGATGACCGGAACGCCCGGTTGCAGGGGCACCTGTTCTGAAAGGAGTCGCGCGACATAATAGGTGCGTTCTCCGGTGGTCTGGCTGGCTCGAATATCCATGCCTCGCCCTGATGCCAGGGCTTGTGCCACTTCTGGACGAGCAAGATGATTGTCGACGTGTGTCAGGCCCCCGGCGGGGACGGCGCTATCCGAAAGCACAGTGCCGTCCTGCTTGATGACGGTGATGCGAAGGTGAGCCTGGTGGCTCAGTTCGTGGACGGTGGCATGAAGCAGCGGTACTGAAACGGCTTGTCCGGGGTGGTCAAAGAGCGGCCGGAGGGTCATGGCGGCCAGGCCGCTGCGCGTCTCCAGCATCTCGGCCATGCGGCTGAGTTCGGTCTGTTCGACCGAGCGGATCACGAGCCAGCCCGCGACCACGAGGCCGACGAGGACGGCGGCGAGCGTGCCCAGGGCGACTTTCCACCGGATGCCGAGGTTCATGCCGGAATGTCGGACTCGCGCAATTTATATCCGAGTGATTTGATCGACACGATGGCGTCATCCAGAAGCGGGAGTTTCTGTTTGAGCCGGCGCACGTGCACATCCACCGTGCGCGTGGTCCCGTAGTAGTCATACCCCCACACGGCGCTGAGTAAGACGTCGCGCGTGAGCACCCGCCCGACATTGCGCAGTAGGTGTTCCAAGAGACCGAATTCTTTCGCGGTGAGCGTGATTTCTTCACCCTCTAGCCGGACTTCATGCCGGGAGAGATCCACGGTCAAGGGGCCGTAATGATATTGGGTTTGAGGACTGTTCGCGTTGCGGTCTAGCCGGCGCAGCAAAGCCTTGACCCGCGCCACCAGGGCTTTGGGGCTGAAGGGTTTGGTCACGTAATCATCGGCTCCCAGTTCTAGGCCAATGACCGTATCGGACTCTTCCGCCTTGGCGGTCAACATGAGAATGGGAAGCAGCGCGGTCTCCTGATTCAGGCGGATCCGCTTGCAAACCTCCAGGCCGTCCAGTTCAGGCAACATGAGATCGAGAATAATCAGGTCGGGATGTTCGGCTTTGACCTGCCGAAGGCCCTCTGTGCCGGTCATGGCGGCAACTGTCCGGAACCCCTCTTTCTCGAGGTAGAGTTTGACGAGTTGCAGAATATCTTTCTCATCTTCAACGATCAGAATTTTTTTATGCGTGCTGGAAGGAGCCGGCATGGCGGGATTGTTGCACAATAGGTCAACAGCCTCAACTGCTTTTCGGCCGGAACGGGCTGGATAACGCGGTTGACGTCACGAGCGGGTCTGACGTAAGGTGACTGGTTAGTGAGATGCCGCGCGTTTCCCGGCGGCCGGGCGGCCCTTCATGAGTGTGAGAGGGAACCAGCAGATGAAGATTTATTTAGCCAATCCTCGCGGATTCTGCGCGGGCGTCGACCGCGCTATCGATATTGTCGATTTGTCCCTGAAAAAATACGGCGCACCGATTTACGTGCGCCATGAGATCGTCCATAGCCGGCACGTGGTGAATTCGCTCCGGCACAAGGGCGCCGTATTTGTGGAAGAGTTAAACGAGGTGCCGGAAGGTTCCGTGGTGATCTTCAGCGCCCACGGTGTGGCGAAGTCGGTGTGGGAAGAGGCGCAGAGCCGCCGCCTGCATGTGATCGACGCCACCTGCCCGCTGGTGATCAAAGTGCATAACGAAGTTAACCGCGATTACACGCAAGGCTACGAATTGATTCTGATCGGCCATGCGGGGCACCCCGAGGTCATCGGGACGCTGGGCCAGATCCCGGACAAGTTTCACCTGGTGTCCTCGGTGCAGGATGTGGAAACGCTCCACGTTGAAAAAACTCAGAATCTTTCCTACGTCACCCAGACGACCCTCAGCGTGGATGAATGCCGCGATATCGTTGAAGCCCTGCATCGGCGTTTTCCGAATATCAAAGGCCCGCATCAGGAAGATATTTGTTACGCCACGCAGAACCGCCAGAATGCGGTCAAGTCGTTGTCGAAGCTGGTCGATGTCATTCTCGTCATCGGGTCGCCGAACAGTTCCAACTCGAACCGGTTGCGTGAATTGGGCGAGCATTGCGGCATTCCCTCCTATCTGATCGATGCCGCATCGGATATCAATCCGGATTGGTTGAAGGATGCGAAGAGCGTGGGCCTATCGGCCGGCGCCTCCGCTCCTGAAGTTCTCGTCACGGAAGTGGTGGCCTATCTGAAGCGCCTGGGCTCTTCGGAAGAGGTCGAGGAATTGACCGTCATCGAAGAGGACGTGGAATTTCTCCTTCCAAAGGAATTGGTCACCATCGAGTCTGCGTCACGCACTGCGGCTTCCGCGAACTAAACTCGTCGGAAGTGCTCATAATTTCCTACAGGTAGATCCGGCCATTCCTCCATATATTGGGGGAGTGGCCTCTTTATTCCCCCATATCAAGGGCTTTTTCTTTGCATTGAATCTATCGCTGTGATAGAAAGTTTTCCGTTTTCTTCCTCACAAGATGTCCCATCTCAACCTTCTTGCTCTGGAGGTCGCCGGTGTATCTGAAGTCCTTGGAAATGCTCGGCTTCAAGTCATTCGCGGAAGCGAAAATACAATTTCCGAAAGGCATCACGGCGATCGTGGGTCCGAACGGCAGCGGCAAAAGTAATGTCGTGGATTCCATCCTCTGGGTCCTGGGCGAGCAAAGCACTAAAACGCTTCGAAGCGAGAAGATGGAAGACGTGATCTTCAACGGAACAGAGGTACGGAAACCGCTCGGATTAGTGGAAGTCTCGCTGGTCATCGGCGGACTGGGCGAGTTGCGGTTGGATGCGATTTCAGGGTTGCCGAGTCAATTGAGCGAATATCAGGAACTGATGATCACGCGGCGTCTTTATCGCAATGGCGACAGCGAGTATCTCATCAACAAGACGCCCTGCCGGCTCAAAGATATTCGCGATGTGCTGATAGAAACCCGAGCCGGGTCGAAGGGCCATACCGTCATTGAGCAGGGCCGAATCGAACAGATTTTGCAAGCCTCACCGCAGGACCGCCGGGAGTTGATCGAGGAAACCGCGGGCATCGTCCGATATAAGAAGCAAAAGGCCGAAGCGCTTCGTAAGCTGGAATCGACACAACAAAACCTCTTGCGGGTGCGCGACATTGTGGCGGAAGTCAAAAAACAGCTGAATTCACTGGAGCGCCAGGCTCGCCAGGCCCGGACGTACCAAACTTTGCAGCAGGAAGCCAAAGGTCTCGAGATCGAGCTGTTGTCCCGTGACTATCGCACGATGCATGCAGACCTGGAATCTGTGGACCACGAAGCGCGGGAAGTAGAAGCGCTGGAGGCTGAGCAGGTGGCGGAGCAGGCTCGCCTGGATTCGGAACAGGAAGCGATCCGGCTCCGGATGAACGACGCGGCCGAGGCCATCTCGCGCGTGCGGGACGCCTTGGCGGGTACTGAGCAGCGCCAGTCGCAGGCATTGACGGCCGCGGAGGTCGAGCGGAACCGGACGGAATTGTTCGAGCGGCAACGAGTCCAGGCATCGCAGGAAATGGAACGGCTGGCCGCGGATCAGGAGCAGGCCCGGGGGGAGATCGAAGAACTTCGCGCGACATTGCTCCAGTTGGAAGGCGACATTGTCGAACAGGACGCGCAGTGGCAGCAGGCGGATGCCGAAGCCAAGGCCTTGGCCGGGCATCGGGCTGCAGCAGTCGGCGAAGAGGAGCGCGCCCGCAAAGATGTTCTGAATCTCGCCGTGCTCGTCGCCAACACGGAGCAGAGTCTCGCGCAGGTGACCGCGCGCCAGCAGGAAACCTCGGCCCGGGCAGAACGGGTCGCTCGCGAGCAGGAGGAAATGGTCGCGCAAGTGGCGGGGTTGGATGAGCAGCGAGAACTTCTTGCGGCGCAGCGGGAGGAGGCGAGTCAGCGGATTCAAGGACTCATGGCTGAACGTCAGGCCGCGATCGAGCGCATTGAAGGGCTGGGCGGGCAGATCACGGGATTGGATCGCGAGATCGTCCGGTTCTCCGAAGATGTGGCCGCGGTAGAGTCACGTCTGGGCGCGCTGCAAGGGGTCGTGCGGGAGGAAATGGGATACGGTCGCGAAGGGGAGGAAGAAGGCACCGCGCTGAAAACCTGCGACGGCGTGCGGGAGGCACTCGCAGAGTGGCTCGTGATTCCGCCGGGCCTTGATCGTGCCGTGGAGACCATCCTGGGTGAACGGGTGCGTGGTTGGTTGGTCGATCAGCCCTCAGCCGCCAGCCGCGCAGTGGAGTTTTTGAAGGACAAAGAGCTTGGTCGCGGAGCGTTTATCCCGCAGCATATCCGGTGGTCGCCCGACCAGACGTCAACGGATTCCTCAGCCTCCTGGTGGCCTGCGCTCAATGGCCAGCCGGGAGTGGTGGGGCGCGCCGCGGACGTCATCCGCGCGGAAGGCGCGTCCGCTCCCACCTTGAGTTATTTGTTTGACGGCATCGTGATTGTCGAATCGCTCGCTGTGGCTCTGCAGCTGTGGGAGCAGCATCAATGGCCGGCACCTGCAGGCCCGACCTATGTGACGTTATCGGGTGAAACACTGGATGCGGCAGGCGTGATCACCGGCGGTGGCTCCAGTGTCGGTGCGGGGCTCCTGCAGCGCCGGCGAGAAGTGCTGGAGTTGGAAGCCCGACGGACGGAGGCGGTGCAGGCGCTGGAACTGGCTCGCGTTGCGCGTGAGGAGGCGGCGTCGGCATTGGGCTTGGGTCGGGAGGAAGAACAGCAGCTTGGCAGGGCCATCCGCGAGGCGGAGATGTTGGAGTTGTCGCTGCAAAAAGACGATGCAAACATTGAACGCCAGCGCGGCGAGTTGCACCGGCGCATGGACATGTTGGGTGAAGAACTGCAGCGTGGGTTAGCTGAACAGGCGCGGTTGCAGGAACAGTTTCAATCCGGTCAGGCCCAACTTGCCCAATGGGTAGCGGAAAAACTCGGGCAGGAAAACGGGCTGCTTCAGGTGCGTGAACGGCTGGTGGTGATCGAGAGCCAAGGACTGGCGATTCAGCAGCGGCTGACCGAAGTCCGTTTGTCGCTCGAAAGCATGCGTGGACGCCGAGAGCATGCCAACAGCGATATTGCGCGTTTCACGCAACGGCTGGACGCCGCGCAGCGACGGGCGACCGACCTTGAAGAGCAGGTGACCGGGTTGGCGCAGTCGACGGAGAGCAGCCGGGAAGAGCAGACCAGGCAGGAGGCGCTCTGCCGCGAACTCGGCGCCGAGGTTGACGGGATCAAGTCGGAACTCATTGCGGCTCAGGAGCGTCAGGCGCAGGAAATGACCGGATTGCATGCGGTGGAGGAAACCCTCACCACGGTGCGGCAGAGTCTGTCGGCGTTGCACGATCGCCGCATGACGGCCGAGGTGCGCAAGGCCGAAGTCAAGGCGCACCTGTCCACCATCGAAAGCACGCTGGCCGGCACCTATCAAATCGATCCGGCGACTCTGCTGGCATCACCAACAGAGGAGCAGCCCCTATCGGAAGGGGAAGGGCTGGCCGCACCCGTGTCTCTGCTCGAGACGCCGCAGTTGCGGGAACAGATTCAGAAGATTCGCGAACGGTTGGACCGCATGGGCGCGATCAATCTGGCGGCGATTGATGAACATCGTGAGCTGGAAGAACGGTATCTGTTTCTAACGACCCAGGAGCAGGATCTGTCCACCTCCATTGCGTCGCTCAAGGAAATTATTCAGCGGATCAACCGCACGACCAAAGACATGTTCGTGGAGACCTTCAACGAACTGCAGCAGAAGTTTCGTGATGTGTTTGCGCAATTTTTCCCCGGCGGCCGCGCGGAACTGCAGTTGGTCGAAGAGCCGTTGGAGGAAGGTGCGGAGGACAATGGCGCCCGAGAACCGGGCGTGGAAATCGTGGCTCAGCCGCCGGGGAAACGGTTGAAGAGCATTACGATGCTGTCCGGCGGCGAAAAGACCCTGACGGCGATGGCATTGCTGATCGCCAGCTTCTTGATCCGTCCGACCCCGTTCTGCATCCTGGACGAAATCGATGCGCCGCTTGATGAAGAAAATATCGGGCGATTCACGGCGGTGCTGCGTAGCCTGTCGGCGACGGCACAATTCCTCGTCATCACGCACAACAAGCGCACGATGGCGATGGCCGATTCGCTCTTCGGCGTGACCATGGAAGAGCCCGGCGTGTCGACCTTGATCTCCGTCAAGCTCGGCGACCTTCAGCCGGCCTGACGGAGGAAGGTTTGCGGATAACTAGAGACGCTCTGTCTTCAGTTCAAACGCGCACTTAGACTCCAAATCGGCGCTGCTTCCCTTGACTGGCTTTCAGCAGTTTGTTATACAGTCCTGCTAATGATTATGCGTGGTACTGCGCGGTTTCATATGATCGCTGCTTGATCGATGGAACCGTCTCGACTATCGATCCCGCCGTCTCTGTCTGATTCACGGCAACAAGCTATGCGACTTCTCAAGAATCTATTCAATCGTCTGTCCGATAGTCTTCTGGTGTCGGTGCCCAGCCGGATCAGGGCGGCGCGCGATTTTGCCTCCGCTCCGGTGCTGCGCCTCGTCTCCAGCAAGCCTGACGCTCCGGCCGGTGAGAGCACCAAGCGGGCTCCTTCACATACGACAGGTCAGTTAGAAGCTCTGGAAGAGGCGATTCGGAAGAGTCAGGCCTGGTTTCTGGCCAGGCAGGATGCGGCGGAAGGCTTTTGGGTCGCCGAACTGGAAGCCGATACGACGCTGAGTTCCGAATACCTGATGTTGCGCCGGTTCATGAACTGCGTCGACCCGGAGCGTGAGCGCAAGGTCATCCGTTATCTGAAGTCCGCGCAACTCCCGTGCGGGGGCTGGCCCATTTATCATGGGGGGCCGGCGGATATCAGCGCCTCCGTGAAGGCGTACTTTGCCTTGAAGCTTTCCGGCGTTTCGGCCGCTGAACCATTCATGGTCAACGCGCGAACCTGCATCCTCGACAAGGGCGGGGTGGTGGCGGCGAACGTCTTCACAAAAATCGCCCTGGCCTTGTTCGGCCAGTACGATTGGCGCGGCGTCCCCAGCATGCCGCCGGAAATCATGCTGTTGCCGAAGCGGTTCTATTTCAGCATCTACGCGATTTCCTACTGGTCGCGCGCGGTCTTGATTCCGCTGTTGATCATTTTCGCCAAACGGCCCCAGTGCTACGTTCCACCGGAACAGGGTATCGACGAGCTGTATACGCATCCCCCGGCGGAGA
This sequence comes from Nitrospira sp. CR1.1, assembly GCA_014055465.1. Taxonomy (NCBI): domain Bacteria; kingdom Pseudomonadati; phylum Nitrospirota; class Nitrospiria; order Nitrospirales; family Nitrospiraceae; genus Nitrospira; species Nitrospira sp. CR1.1. The sequence continues at coordinate 325,227 of WIAF01000002.1, read as the reverse complement.
TCGATTACAGCACGGTACCGCCTTTCAAGAAGGACCGGACCTGGTTTACGGCCCGAAACTTTTTCATCAATCTCGATGCGCTGCTCAAAATCTACGATCGCTCGCCTGTCGAGTGGGTCCGTCAGAAAGCGCTCAAGTGCGCCGAGAACTGGATGCTCGATCATATGAAGGGGAGCGGTGGACTCGGCGCCATTTATCCCGCCATGGCCAATTCGGTGATGGCCCTGAATTGCCTGGGGTTTAAAAATGACGATCCTCTGGTCATGAAAGCGATGCGGGAGATCGAGGAACTGGAAATTCACGATACCGTGATGGAGAGCGGGCAATGCGTCGATGCGTTGCATCTGCAACCCTGCCATTCCCCGATCTGGGACACCGCCTTGCTCATCAATGCGCTGTCCGAGGCAGGTATGTCGCAGGATCATCCGGCGTTGCAAAAAGCGGCCACTTGGCTGCTATCCAAACAGACAAAGACCGTCGGCGACTGGATTATTTCGTCCCCCGGCGCAGAACCGGGCGGCTGGTACTTTCAGTTTGAGAACGAGCTGTTCCCCGACGTAGACGATTCGGCGGTGGTGCTCATGGCCTTGGCTAAAGTGCGCCTGCCCGATGAAGACCAGCAGCGGCTGGCTATTCGCCGGGGGTGCCGGTGGGTCACCGCCATGCAAGGGTCCGACGGCGGGTGGGGCGCATACGATGTCGACAATAATCGAATCGTGTTCAACTACATTCCGTTCGCCGACCATCGCGCGTTATTGGATCCCAGTACGGCCGATCTGGCCGGACGTTGTCTCGAAATGCTCGCGACCCTGGGCTATGACTGGACGCACCCGTCAGTGGCGTCGGCGCTGGCCTTTGTCAAAAACGACCAGGAGCAGGACGGCAGTTGGTATGGGCGTTGGGGCGTGAATTACATTTACGGCACCTGGTCGGTCCTGTCCGGGCTGCGCGCCATCGGCGAAGATCTCTCTTCTCCGTATATCCGCCGCGCGGTCAGTTGGATCGAATCGAAGCAAAATCCAGACGGCGGATGGGGTGAGTCCTGCCTCTCCTATGCGGATGTTGCGGAGAGTGGTTGTGGCGAAAGTACGCCGTCGCAAACCGCCTGGGCGCTGTTAGCCCTCATGGCCGGCGGAGTCACCGACTCCTTCAGCCTGGCCAGAGGTATTCATTACCTCATTCGGAATCAGCGGAAGGACGGGTCATGGGAAGAGGTACGCCATACCGGAACCGGTTTCCCTCGCGTGTTCTACCTCCGTTATCATTGGTATTGCCAATACTTCCCCCTCTGGGCGCTGGCCATGTACCGCAATCTGAAGACTCGTGGAACGACGAGGGCAGATGAATTGCGACAGTTGGCCTATCAATCAGGACAGTTCCGGTCGCCCCGCTGACCGTGGATGTTCATCGAGTCCATTTTCCCTTGTCAGCCGTCATCGGGAGCAGCTGTGACCACGATCGGTGTTTTTGTCGCCACCCGATGGGAGTTGGCCGCCGTGCGGCAGGCCTTTTCCGCGAGGGAAGTCCGGGTCGTCGGCGGAGTCCGGTGTGTGGTGGCACGCCAAGCGTCAGTCGAGTGGTGGATGATTCCTATGGGGGTCGGTCTGGAGCGGGCTGCAGCAACCGCCCGACGCGTGCTCGCGGCGCAGCGTTTGACGGCCATCTGGTCCACAGGATTTGCCTGTGCTCTGGGACCGGCCGGCATCGGGGATGTGTTGATCGGCACTGAGGCGACCCTGGAAAACAGCGCACAAGCGGGACGTCCTGTTCCGTGCGCACCCGCGATGGTCGAGTGGGTGAAGCAGGCAGTTCGCACGCAGGTTCTGCCTATGCAAAGTGGAAGGTTTGTCACGGTTCCGCGGGTGCTCTGCCTGGCGGAGGAAAAGCGGGAGATCGCCGGACGGGTTGGAGGCATCGGCCTCGACATGGAAAGCGCGGCCTTGGGGCGGGTGGCTTTGGAGCAGGGGATTCCATTTGCGATCGTGCGTACGGTGTCGGATCTCGTGGATGAGAGCCTGCCGCTTGACTTCAACCTGTTTCTCAGGCCATCTGGATGGGCAAAGGGTGTGGTTGCGTGTGTGACCCATCCAGCGAGCCTGGTCGGGCTCAATCGTCTGAGGGTACAAAGTCAGGTCGCAGGGGCGCAGTTAACGGCCTTGTATCGATCCTGTGCCGACCGGGCCCTGCGCGAAGGACTCGACTGAGCGGGAGCGACGGGAGGCCGGGTCCGGTTCGGGAGACAAAAGGAGGGCGAGGCGTGGACGGTATTGCTCGCATCGGACGGTTTACCATCGATCTGACGGAGCAGATGGGGCGGATGATGATGTTCGTTCTCTCGTCCTTTGCCTGGCTGACCCGTCCGCCGTTCAGGTTGTATCAAATCGTCAAACAACTGAATTTTATCGGCTACAAATCCACTTTCGTGGTCGTCCTCACCGCCGTCTTTACGGGCATGGTCCTGGCCCTTCAAGGCTACTACACGCTGCGGAAATTCGGATCCGAGGCGGTGCTGGGTTCAGCTGTGGCGCTCAGCATCATTCGTGAGTTAGGGCCGGTCCTCGCAGCCTTGATGGTGACGGCCCGTGCAGGGTCTGCCATGACGGCCGAGATCGGCATCATGCGGATTACCGAGCAGATTGATGCGCTGGATACCATGGCCATCAATCCGCTGCAATATCTGATCGGCCCCAAGCTCGTGGCCAGTGTGATCGCCGTGCCGCTGCTGGTGGCCCTATTCGACGTGGTCGGAATTTACGGCGGCTACGTGGTTGGTGTGCAGTTGCTGAACGGGAATGAAGGCGCCTACTGGAGTTCAATCGAGTCGGCGGTGGAGTGGAAGGATGTGTATGGCGGCATTCTGAAATCCATCAGCTTTGGGCTGTTGATCAGTTGGGTCTGTTGTTATAAGGGCTTTCACACCAAGCACAGCGCAGAAGGTCTCGGAACTGCGACCACCGAAGCCGTGGTGCTGTCCGCAGTGCTGATCCTGGTGTGGGATTATTTCCTGACGTCGGTGTTGTTATAGAGCTGTCAGTCATCAGCCTTCAGCATTCAGCGTTAGAATGCGAACTGATTCCTGAAAGCTGATCGTATCTTTGCTGGATTCACATGATTAAGCTCGTCGGTGTCGAAAAAACGTTGGGGAAACAGGCCGTGCTGCGCGGCGTGGACCTGGCCATTCCCACAGGAAAACTGACGACCATCATCGGGCGCAGCGGCGAAGGCAAAAGTGTGCTGCTGAAGCACATCATCGGCCTGATGCAGCCGGACCGCGGCGAAGTCTGGATCGACGGGACGGACATTGCCCGCCTGAAAGGACAAGCTCTGAACGAGGTCCGTAAGAAGTTCGCGATGCTCTTTCAGGGGGCGGCCCTGTTCGACTCCATGACGGTGTTTGAAAATGTCGCCTTTCCGCTGCGGGAGAAACTGCGCCTGAAAGGCGACGTCGTGACCAGGCGGGTCGAGGAAAAGCTGGAGCAGGTGGGGCTGAAGGGCATGGGGCATAAATTCCCCGCGGAGCTGAGCGGCGGTATGCGCAAACGCGCCGGATTGGCTCGCGCACTGGTGATGGAGCCGGAGATCATTTTGTTCGATGAGCCGACGACGGGACTCGATCCCTTGATGGCGAAGGCCATTCACGACCTCATCGTGGCGATGCAGCAGCAATTCCGGTTCACGGCCGTGATGGTCAGTCATGAGATTCCTGAAATTTTTGGAATTTCCGATTACGTGGCGATGCTCAAGAACGGCCGGATTGCCGAGATGGCTCCTTCGAGCGAGTTTGTGAACACGACCGATGAAGAGATTCGCGAGTTTATTTTTGTCGGAGGCACGGTCGCGCCCAAAGCGTTGTCGACCGGGGGTCGCTGATAGGAGACGTTATGGAGCGTGCAAAACTGGAATTGATGGTCGGGATTTTCGTGCTCGTCGGGATTGCCTGCCTGGGGTATCTGTCTATCAAGCTGGGCAAGCTGGAAGTCATCGGCGGACACAATTACCCGGTCGAGGCGGAGTTTACATCGGCCTCGGGGCTCAAGCCTGGGGCATCGGTGGAAATTGCCGGGGTTGAGGTCGGCCGGGTCCGCACCATCGGCCTCACCAGCGATCGGGCACTGGTGGCGCTGGCGATTCAGGATGGCGTGAAGCTGTATTCGGACACGATTGCCTCCATCAAAACCCGCGGAATTATCGGGGATAAGTATCTCGCGCTGTCCGTGGGCGGGGGCGGTGATCTATTGAAGCCCGGCGACAAAATCCGTGACACCGAATCAGGGCTTGATCTGGAGGAACTGGTTAGCCAGTATGTACATGGTAAGGTCAACTAGTCTCATCGGCTCATGCGTCGGAGGACGGCAATAGGCAAACGGGACCGGTTGGGCGAGGAGATCCTCACTCACAGGAGAGGTGTTGAAATGCGTGTAAGGCGATGGATGGTCGTGGGTGTCTTCGCGGCGCTGCAACTGTTCATGGGCGGGTTGTCGTCTGCCATGGCCGGTCCGGCGACCGAATCGATCAGGGGGACTATCGATGAGGTGCTCAAGATCTTGAGCGATAAGGAATTGAAGGCCCCTGCCCGGCATGAAGACCGACGGCAGCGCTTGGAAAAAGCTGTGGCTGCGCGATTCGACTATTCGGAAATGTCGCGGCGATCGTTGGGTGCACAGTGGAATCAATTGTCGGACAAGGAGAAGCAGGAGTTCGTCGACCTGTTCCAGACCCTGTTGACCAATACCTATGCTGATCGGGTGGAGACCTATTCCGGCGAGGGTGTGCAATACCTCAATGAACGCACGGAAAAAGAATATGCGGAAGTGCGCACCAAGGTCTTGTCCGGCAAAACAGAAATTCCCATGGACTATCGGTTGCTGAATAGAAGTAACGATTGGCATGTGTACGACGTCGTGGTCGATGGCGTCAGTCTGGTGAACAATTACCGCGGGCAATTTACGAAGATCCTTCACACCTCCTCGTATTCCAACCTCGTTGATCAGCTCCGCAAGAAATCCGACAAGATCAAAGCTCCGTAGCGTCAAGAGAGAGCGACCGTTCCGGCGAGCGCCATGCAGCGACATTATTTTTCGTCGATCCGTATTCTCCTGGCGCTGGCCGGACTCCTTTTCGCGGGTTCTCCGTCCCCGGCAGGGGCTGACACGCAAATTTTTCCGGTTCCGTCGGTCTCTACCAGCAAGAACGATGGGAACGACGTCGGCTTGATTGCCCCGATTTTGATTTCCGATCCAGACGGCGAATTGAAGTACCTCATGGCGCCGATGCTGATTCAGAACTCGATCGTCGGCAGCCGCGCGGTGTTCAATCTCTTCAAGTACGATCTGGGCGGCCGACAAATGAAGCTGATCGCCTCGCTGACCGAGAAGATCGAGCGCAAGGTGCTGTTCGACTATGTCGATCCGGCCTTCGGAAACGGGCAGTATTTTCTGAACTTCGGCGGGACCTTCTTCAAAAACGCGACCTCGCGGTTCTTCGGCTTGGGGCAGTCGACCGTACAGGCGGATGAATCGAATTACACGGCCAGAGAAGCGCGTGCCTACTGGCGGCTTGGCCTCTATGCGAACGAGGTGACGCAAGTTTCGGTCGGGCAGCGGGTCCGGCAGGTGCAACTCCAGCGGGGCGCCACGGACCTTCCCTTCTCGGTCGAGCAATTCCCCACCGTGGACGGTATTCAAGGCGAGTCCATCATTGTCGGGCATCGGGCCTCATTTTATTACGATACCCGTGACAGCCTGATCACGCCCACTGACGGCATGTCCGTCATGGCCTACGCCGAGCTGAATCAAAATGTGAAAAACGGCGACCATCCCGTGTATTCGCGTTACGAAATCGAAGTGAAAAAGTTATTTCCCAGCGAATCCAAGCGTGCCATCCTCGTTGTCCGGGCCGATCTGCAGGCCACGATTGGCTCGCAAGTGCCGTTCTTTGAACAGTCGTCGCTGGGCGGCCAGAACAATCTGCGCGGGTTCGGGATGGATCGCTATATCGACAAACATTTGATCGCCTTCAGTATCGAGGAGCGGATTCATATCTTGCGCACGAAGCTGGCCGGGGTGACCGCGGATTTCGAACTGGCTCCGTTTCTGGATACGGGCCAGGTGTTCAACTCATTTAAGGATGTGAGCTTTCAAGATTACCGAATGACGCCGGGCGTGGGCTTTCGAGCGATTGTCCGTCCGAACGTTGTTGGCCGTCTGGATTACGGATATAGCCGCGAAGGCGGGGCGATTTTCGCCGGGTTGGATTTTCCCTATTAATCGCCTCAACGCCTGAGTGAACGGCCGGGTATGACTCATGCGGCAGATCGTCTATTTGTGTTGCCTCCTCGCGCTTTCGTGCAGCCTGCCGCTCCCGGCTGGCGCGGAAGGGTTTGGTCCCTTTCCCGTCAGAAACTTCCAGGCACTGGATCAATTGGTGCTGGCGATGCCCGGCGAGCGGGCGGCCGTGCTGCGCAAGGGCGATTTCGACATCCGTCTCGAAGCGGCCAATACCGCCTCGATCGCCCGTGACCAGAGCGAGCAGGCCGACGTGACCATGAAGTTTGAGACCGTCCGGGCCGGGTTGTTCTTGCGGTATGGTCTGACCGACCGGCTGGAAATCGGGGCGGAAGTGCCGGGCTATCACCGGTATCGCGGGTTCATGGAGGAGCCGATCCTCGGGGTAGAGCGGGGGACGACCGGGATTTCTCCGGCCCGCAAAGCACTGAGGGAAACGGCCTACGCCTTCAATGTGACCAACGGCGGCCGGACCCTGTTTCAGGGCGCCAAGGGCGCAACGGGGCTGGGCGATATTTCGTTCTACGGGAAATATCAACTGCTGAAAGAAACCTCGACGCTTCCGGCCCTGTCGTTTCGCGTGGGGGTCAAAGCTCCGACCGGAGATACGGAACAGATCTTCGGCAGCGGACATCCGGATGCGGGCATCGGTCTCGCGCTGGATAAGACCTTCGCGACCGGGTGGATCGTCTATGCCAACTTAAACGGGGTGTTTCCTACAGGACAGATCGCCGGGCTCGCCCTTCAGCCGGTCATCAGCGGGTTGGTGGCCGTGGAATATCTCTGGACGGACAATTTTTCCATCACCGCGCAGTTCGATTACTACTCACCGCCTTTTCACGGCACCGGAACCAGGGTGCTGGACAAGGGTGTGACCGAATCGGTGATCGGCGTCAGTTATCGGATTCTGCCCGGTCTGCTCTGGCAGGTGTACGGAGTCGAAAATTTGGATTTCATCACCGGGAGTGCGGCTGATTTTACCCTCTCAACCGTCTTCACCTACCGGTTCCGGTCGTAACGACATGGGCGGATAGCAGTGGAGAGGGAACAGAATCTTGACACAGGCGTTTCCATATGTGAGGATGAGGCGATTTGTACGAAACTTCTTTCGCTGCTTCGCCACGACCTTCTCAAGACGATTGTTTTCCACGAATATGAATACCTGCGTCCAATTGTCATGCTTTGACAAGGAGATTGTGCAATGTCTCTGCTAAAAAATATCCACAGTCCCGCTGATTTGAAGCGTCTGTCCCCTGAACAGTTTCCGGAACTATGCCAGGAGATTCGTGAGCAAATCCTCGCGGTGGTTTCGAATGTGGGGGGGCATCTGGCCTCCAATCTGGGTGTCGTGGAGTTGACGGTCGCATTGCAATATCTTCTGGATACGCCCAAAGATAAAATCGTCTGGGACACCAGCAATCAGGCCTATACCCACAAGCTCCTCACCGGACGCCGGGAACAGTTCCATACGTTACGGCAATACGGCGGGTTGAGCGGGTTCTGCAAGCGCGAAGAAAGTGCGTACGATACCTTCAATGCCGGACATGCCGGCACCGGCGTCTCAGCCGCCTTCGGAATGGTGGAAGCGCGGGAGCAACGGGGCGAGAAACACAAGGTGGTCTGCGTCGTCGGCGACGGAGCGATGACGGCGGGCATGACTCTGGAAGGGTTGCACCACGCGGGCGGGACGAATAAGGATTTCATCGTCGTCTTGAACGACAATCAAATGTCGATTTCCCGAAACGTCGGAGCCATTTCCGCCTACCTGAACCGGACGTTCACTGGCGAATTCTACGCCCGGATGCGTGAAGAAACCGGCCAGCTTCTGCGGAAGATTCCCCACATTGGCGCCGAAATGCAAAAGATCGCCCGCCGGGCCGAGGAGTTGGCCAAGGGCGCAATTTTGCCAGGACTGTTATTCGAGGAATTAGGCTTTCAGTACGCCGGGCCGATCGACGGACACAATTTCGAGCACCTGCTGCCGACATTGGAAAACGTGCTGAAAATGAAGGGCCCGGTCCTGCTGCACGTGATCACGAAAAAAGGCTTGGGGTATCAGGCGGCGATGGATAACCCCGTCTGGTTCCATGCCTGCCCGCCGTTTGTGCGTGAAACGGGCGTGCCGGCGAAGAAAGCCGTGCGCCCCAGTTACACCAGTATGGCCGTGGATGCCTTGATCAAGGTTGCCCATCAAGACAAGCGCGTGGTCGCCATTACTGCCGCGATGTGTGAGGGCACCGGTCTGAATGCGTTTGAAAAAGAGTTTCCGGATCGGATTTATGACGTGGGTATCGCGGAGCAGCATGCGGTGACCTTCGCGGCCGGTATGGCGGCGCAGGGCATGAAGCCGGTGGTGGCCCTGTACTCCACCTTCTTGCAACGGGCCTACGACCAGGTGGTGCACGATGTGGCCACTCAGAACCTGCCGGTCACCTTCTGCATCGATCGGGGCGGACTCGTGGCCGAAGACGGCACCACTCACCATGGCGCGTTCGATTTTGCGTTCCTGCGCCATGTGCCGAACATGGTCGTGGCCGCGCCCAAGGACGAAAACGAATTGCAGCATATGATCAAGACTTGCGTGAGTTTTGATGGCCCCGCTTCCGTGCGGTACGCGCGGGGCGTGAGCCTCGGGGTGCCGATGGATCCTGAGCCCACTGCATTGCCGATCGGCAAGGGTGAATTGTTGCGGGAGGGGACGGATGTAGCGATCGTGGCGATCGGCGTCACTGTCTGGCCGGCCATGAAGGCTGCCGAACGGTTGGCCCAGGACGGTATTTCCGCCGCCGTGGTCAACGCCCGATTCGCCAAGCCGCTGGATACCGAACTCATCCTCAACACGGCGAAGAATGTGCGTTGCCTAGTCACGGTGGAAGAAGGCTGCAAGATGGGCGGATTCGGTTCCGCCGTCTTGGAAACCTTGTCTGATGCCGGACTGATGTTGCGCACCAAGGTGCTCGGGTTGCCAGATTGGTACATCGAGCAAGGGCCGCAAGATCTGTTGCGCGAACGGTACGGCCTGACAGCCGACGGCATCTACAACAGCGTGAAGACGCTATTCGGCGCCGGCGTGGTGGCGGACGATGCCGCTCGCTTGGCCTCGCTTGTCGGCAGCTTGCCGCACGGCGATGAGCAGGGCAGCTAAGGTCGATCACCCGAGGCAGATCGAAGGTCAACGCGACAGGTCGAAACACTGATGCATATCACCAGGAAAAAAACGCGGCAGATTCAGGCGGGATCGGTCAAGATCGGCGGCGATGCGCCGATTTCGGTCCAGTCGATGTGTTCCACCGATACGCGTGACGTGAAGGCGACGGTGGAGCAGATCCAGCAGTTGGAAACCGCCGGCTGCGAACTCATTCGCGTGGCCGTGCCGGACGATGAGGCGGCGGCGGCGCTGCCGAAGATCAAGGCGGCAATGACGGTGCCGTTGATTGCCGACATTCACTTCGATCACCGTCTGGCGCTCAAGGCGGCCGAAGTCGTTGATTGCGTTCGTATCAATCCCGGCAACATCGGGGCCTGGTGGAAAGTGCAGGAAGTGATCAAGGCCGTCAATGAGCGGGGCATTCCTTTGCGCGTGGGCGTGAACGGCGGCTCGCTTGAGCGTCCTTTACTGGATAAGTACGGGTGGCCTTCGCCGGAGGCCCTGTCCGAATCAGCCTTAAACGCCGTGCATGCGCTCGAAGACGAAGGCTTCACCAACATGAAGGTGTCGCTCAAGGCATCAGACGTCCATCACGCGATTGATGCCTACTATCTGTTCTCCACCCAGTCCAACTACCCGCTGCATATCGGCATTACTGAAGCCGGCACCGCCATGACCGGCGCGGTCAAATCCGCGATCGGCCTCGGTTGGTTGCTCTCGCAGGGCATCGGCGACACGCTGCGCGTCTCGCTTGCCGCCGATCCGGTGGAAGAGGTCAAAGTCGGCTTCGAAATCCTGAAGTCGCTGGAGTTGCGGCATCGCGGCATCAATGTCATTGCCTGTCCGACCTGCGGCCGGGTCGAAATCGATGTGGTGCGGATGGCCAACGAGTTGGAAAAGAAATTGGGCCATATCAAGACCCCATTGAATGTCTCCGTCCTGGGTTGCGTCGTCAACGGTATCGGTGAAGGGAAAGAGGCCGACATCGGCATCGCGGGCGGCGAAGGCAAGGGCATTCTCTTCAAGAAGGGCAAGCTGATGCGCAAGGTGCCCATGGACGAACTTATGGATACGCTCATCTACGAAGTCGAGCAACTGGCCAAGGAAAAAGAAGCCGAAGCGTCCGGCGTCACGCACAACGGGTTGTCGGATGGGCAAGCGGAAGCGGGCTGGGAATTGATGGGCCACACGCCGGATGAGCAGTCCACCATCGTTCGTGACATTCCCGTGCTCCCAAGCAAGCCGTAATCAACTGCATAAGACCATCGGCTGTGTTGTTCGAAGATTCCTCCATTTCGCCGCTCTTCGCGGTTGAGTTCCAGAACCTCCCCCTTCTATAATCCGACCCGTGGCGCCGTACCCAAGTGGCTAAGGGAGCAGTCTGCAAAACTGCGATGCGGCGGTTCGAACCCGCCCGGCGCCTCCAACCATTCCTGTAAATATCTCAGAGGGTTCGGTGATTCTGACCGGACCCTGTTCAACCCGCTGATTATCGCTACTCCCGGTTTTACTCCCGGTTCCACTCGCACTTTTCGCGGCAATTGCCCCCAAACTCGCTCGATTCACTGCTGTGCGTAAATGAGCCGGGGAGAGATGCGCATAGCGCATGGTCATGGTGATCGTGGAATGGCCCATCAATTCCTGGACGGTCCGGATATCGACTCCTGCCATCACAGCCCGAGACGCGAAGGTATGCCGGAGGGTGTGCCAGGTCACTCCTTCGATTTTTGCTCGTTTCAAGGCAGGTTCATAGATCTTCACCACAAAGTTTCGCCCCTGCATCGGTTGTGCGGAGGTGAGGGGACTCGGGAAAAGAAAGGGGCTGTGCATCCAGGAGGTGAGACCCTTGACGATGTCCAGCGCGGCATCCGTCAGAATGACGTGGCGGGTCTTGCCTGACTTACTCAATGGAATGGTCAAGATGCCCTGTTCCGTGTTCAGGCAGTCCCAGCGGGAATGAAACTGCTCGGTCAGGCGTAGGCCTGTTTCGAGTGCAAAGGCCACAATCAACCAGTGCTCCGGAGGCAAGGTATCCCGGAGGCTGGAGATTTCCTTATCACTCAGGAAGCGAAGCCGCCCACCAGGCTCGGAAAAGAACTTCACGCCTTTGATGGGATTGGCGGAAAGCAGACCATCGGCAATCGCCAAGTTCAGGATACGTCGTAGGGCTCCAAAGTAGCGATTAATCGTTCGGGCGGTGCGTGTGCCCTTGTGCTTCATTTTGGCTTGGATATGCCGTAAGTCGTCGGCGGTAATCTCGGTCAAAAGCTTCCGCCCTAGGAGCTTCGACCAGAACTTTCCATAGCGATGCACATTCCGAAGACCTGGCGAGGTCACTCCTTCCAGATACCGCGCAATCCATGCTCGGAGGGTCAACTCTTTGGAAACGGCATACTTCTCGGGAAAATAGCGATTCTCGCGCGCCTCGGACCGCAACCGACCGTACAGCGTCTTGGCTTGGCTCTTGGAGTCCGCCCGGAACCATTTCTCCCGGCCATTCACATACAGGCGAACCCACCAACCGCCTTGTTTAAACACCACTCCACGGTCTTTACCGTTTCGCCTTGCCATCGGACCCTCCCTTTCGCCCTTTTCTGGCCGAATCGGCCTTCGTGCTAGTCGTATCTCCAGAGGCTTTTTGTTTCTTCGGTAGATGTTTCTCTCGCCATTTCCGAGTGGCCACTCGTGTCTGGCACCGAGGACCGCAGTAGGTTTGATCAAATCGAATGGCGAGGTAAATCCGTTGGCATTCTGGACAACGCCGAATTCGCCCGGAATAGTCGACCAATAAATGGGCGAACCGATATTCAAACTCCTTCACTTTTCGCTTTGTGGCAACAAACACACTCCCTTTGCGTTCATGGTCCGCGCCCGGCAACGTGACAATGATCGTGAATTGGGGAAACGTGAAGGCAGCCACTGCCTTTTTCCATAAGTTCTCTAAGCTGCGGAGGACCATGGTCTGAATCTCTTTGGCCTCTGCGCGGCTTGGAATAGTGCCACGAAACTTCTCTCCTGGGATAGATTGGACGCTCCATCCTCCTTCCGTCGCGATTTCTTCCCCATGGCGATTCGCGACGTCATCCACAAAGCTGGCTACCTCGAAAGCCAGAACCATCCATTCACTTGGCGTGAGCGCTTCTAGGTCGGTCTGGACAAACTTCAAGAGCCAGCCGACTTCGCCGTCTGCTGTGGTGAGAATCCGCTCTCTGGCCTTCTTCATCTCGCCGTAGAACTGCTCAAAGATTGCGGCTCGGTCTATGTTCATCTGACCTCTCCTTCTGTAGCTGGCTTCGGCAGCTTCATTACTCCATCCCATTTCATACGAAAAAACTGGAGGTGAACGAGCCACTTTCGGACTGAAAACTCTTGGGAAGTGTACCTCGTCAATGGTAATGCGTGTCAAGACACGTTATGCATCACGTATACAAGGCATAACACTAATGATTCGCTCATTACCAAGGAGGTGCCCGATGGTCCCGAGTACAAAATTGATCACCATTCGAGAAGCGGCCGAACGCTTAGGACTCAAAGAAAGCACGATCAGGAAATACATCCTGAAACGGCAGATTGCCTATGTGAAGCCGTCCGTGCGTGCCGTGCGGATTCCCATTGAGGAATTGGAACGGATTCTCGCTGCCGGCCTGAGGCCGGCCATTCCTCAAGCGGAGGCTGCCCGATGAGCCGCTGGAAGGAGTTCCGGCGGGAGCCCGTCGCCGGGGAATGGACGAGGAAACAGAAACGAGGCTACCACCGGGTGCGGTCGCTCTTGTGGTTCTGGGAGTGCCACCAGTTCCAAGTCCTCTGGGTGACGCTCTCCACGGCAGAAGGCGGGGATGCGGAAAAGCTGACCTATCACCACAAGCAGCTGCGCCAGCGGATTGAACGCCAGCTGGGATTTCAGGGGTTGGAGTATTACCAGGTCCGGACGGAAGAGGGGCATGGCGTGCTTCATATCTTCTGGGCCTGGCGGGTGCCGGATGGGGAACGTGCCCGAAGGTTCTGGGTCTCCCAGGAATGGCTCTCGTCCCAGTGGCAAGCTCTCCACGGGGCTCCGGTGGTCTGGATCAAGGCCTATCAGCCGAGTCATCGGTCCCGCAATCGACTCAGCCGGTACGTCATCAGCCAATATGTCCAGGATCAATGCGGCTACGTGAATATGTGCTGGTCCTGGAAGCGCTCCCTCGGGTTCCCAATTAGCCGACTGTGGGAAGAGATGCGGCACCAATGGTCCACCCGGAACGCCTATCGCCGGATCAGAGGCGAGATTGAGATCCCGCGGATCGTGTTCATCAAGACCTGGGAGGATCTGCTCTCGGGCCATCCCATTTGGTTCAGCGGCACGATTTTGCAACTGGTGCTTGGGAAGGGACTCGTCTATCAGGAGGTGTGAGGATGATCTGGCATCGATGTGATCTGAAGCTGCCGAGTCTGTTCGGTCCAGCCTGTTGCGGACGGGAAGCGACCACCTATGACCGGGCGCGCAAAGCTTGGCTCTGTCCTGAGCATACGAAGGAACGGCTGTGTGAGTTCTGCCAATTTGAACGGTCGTGGGTGCGGTTTTATTATAGGGAGCATGACGTCACATGCGAAATCTGGCTCTGTATCGACTGTGCGGGGCTGACCACTCGTAGTCTCGCTTCTTAAAATTCTCGGCTACCGACACATGGAATATTCGCGCGATTAAACCAGGCCTTGGCATTGAAAGCGGACATTTCCTCAGCATGCCCGGCTTTCTTCAGTTCGGTCTATAAACTATGGCTGTGATGAATTTGTGACGGACGCTATGCTAAAGGCATTCCTGCTGCCTCGAATATATGGTTTTCATGGCTAAACAAATTCTTGTCGTAGAAGACGACTTAGATATTGGTCGGCTCTTGGAGATGCACCTGACCGACACCGCATATGCCGTAGAGATCGCCAAAACCGGAGAGGATGGCCTTCAATGTGTGCTCTCGAAGAGATATGACCTTATTATTCTTGACGTGATGCTGCCTGGCATCGACGGGTTAGAGATATGTCGGCAGCTTCGATCGCTCCCCACCTATACACCCATCCTCATGTTGACTGCGAAATCCTCAGAAATAGACAGGGTCCTTGGGCTGGAAGTTGGTGCTGACGACTATGTTACTAAACCATTTAGTGTTCGAGAACTGCTCGCACGTGTAAAGGCCCTCTTCCGCCGTTCTGAAGCATTTAGAGATAAGACGCAGGACGTTCAGAAAACTATCCGCGCAAAGGGCCTCTTCATCGATGTTGAAAAACGGAAGGTCACAGTGAGAGGCAGCTTGAGGGATCTCACGGCCAAAGAGTTCGATTTGCTCCTGCAGTTTGCATCCCATCCAGGCAGAGTTTATACGCGCAGTCAGCTTCTCGATTCGGTCTGGGGCTACGGTCACGACGGCTATGAACACACGGTAAATTCCCATATCAACAGATTGCGCGCCAAGATTGAAAAGGATTCGGCCAAGCCCGACTTTATTCTGACTGTGTGGGGCGTCGGATACAAATTCTGTGAACTAGAAGGATCCGGCTTAAAGGACTGACCATGTCGCGGTCACTTTACGGCAAACTCGCCCTTGTGTTGCTCTTCCTGTTTTGTGCGGTTGGGGTTCTATACACCCTCCTAATGGTCTTCACGACGCGCATGTATCAGCAAGAAGTGAATCAGAAGCTGAACCGTGCTCTGGCCAGAAACATTGTTACTGACCAGTTACTAAGCAGCCAAGGAGAGGTGAGTCCGTACGCTCTGAAAGAACTGTTTCACCTACTTATGGTTATCAATCCGAGCATTGAGATGTACTTGCTTGATGAGAATGGGGGCATAGTCAACTTCTCCGCTCCCACTGAGAAGGTCAAGCGCTCGGCTGTCTCGTTAGAACCAATACATCGTTTTCTCACCGAGGCGGACGCATTTCCTATTCTTGGTGACGATCCCCGTGATGCGACTCGACAGAAGGTCTTTTCTGTTTCAGCCATACCCTTACACGGACAACCAACAGGATATCTGTACATTGTTCTTGGCGGAGAGGAGTATGACTCCGTCGCCGATATGCTGAATCGGAGCTATATCTTCCGGCTGAGTCTCTGGGCAGCACTTACCGGCTTACTGTTCGCTCTTTTGGGCGGCCTCTTTCTATTCAACATGCTCACCAGAAGGCTAACCAAACTAGCATCGACGATGGAAACGTTCGCAAAGAGCGATTTTTCAGAGGCGCTCGTGCTGCATCCTCAGGATTTTATTCCTGAGCGGAATAGTGATGAAATTGATCGGCTCCGGTCCACATTCAATGGGATGGTAGAACGAATTCTTCAGCAAGTGGCCACTTTGAAGCAGACGGACATCCTTCGGCGTGAGTTGGTGGCCAATGTGTCCCATGATTTGCGTACCCCCCTGGCATCCTTGCATGGGTATCTGGAAACGTTACTGATGAAAGAAGGGACGCTTACACGAGAGGAATACCGGACGTTTCTCGACGTTGCCCTCAAGCAAAGCCAACGGCTTAGGGAGCTTGTGGGGGAACTCTTTGAATTGGCTCGCTTAGATTCGCGTGAAGCTCGCATTCAATGCGAACAATTTTCGTTAGCCGAGCTTGTCCAGGATGTGTGTCAAAAGTTTCAACTCACCGTCGCAAATAGGGGGATAGCCTTAAAGAGCAGTTTTACAGATGATCTGCCATTTGTGGAGGCTGATATCGGCCTCATCGAGCGGGCGCTAGAAAACATAATCAATAATGCTACTCGCTATACACCGAGCGGAGGGACCATTGCGATTTCGTTAAGCCACGAATCCGGCTCGGTTATGATACGAATTTCTGATACTGGCTGTGGTATCGCTGATCACGACTTGCCTTATATTTTTGATCGTTTTTATAGGGCGAATCGACAAAATCAGCCTGGAGGAGCTGGGCTCGGGCTGGCCATTACTAAGCGAATTCTAGAGCTACATGGAAGTACAATTCGAGCGGAGAGTACACCAAACATCGGAACCATCATCAGCTTTGAACTGCCCACCGTGCACTTCTAGTCTCTATTGTTCTCGACCGTTACGGGCCGCTCGCCACATCAGGCGTGATAAAAATGTGACAATTTCGTGAGATCGATGTAAAGGGGCAGGGCTATGCTTGACCATGCATTGGGTTGTACCAGCCCTTTTAACCGAAAAGGAGAACGGACTTATGAAGAGAATCAGGCAGATTTCGATGGTTGCGCTTCTATTATGCTTCCTTCCCATGTTGTCTGTAGTGAGTGAGGCGGCCATGGATCACGACAAGCTCTTAAAGGATCCTGGTGTCTACGCAACGTTTGCTGTGTTCAAGATGGGGGAGCACTGGTGGCAGATGGATCATGAAGCGCGTGTCAAGGCGGCCTCCGAAATGAAAAAGGTGTTCGAAAAGCACGCCGATAAGTTAATAGTCGATACGCATTTGCTTCGTGGTCTGTCTGAGAGAGCTGATGTACTTGTCAGGATTCACTCGAAAGAGATGGTTCATAATCAGAACTTCTTGTTAGACCTCATGGGGACCACTATGGGGATGGATATGAAAAATACTGACACCTTCAATGGCATCACCAAAACCCTAAATTATGTCCCTAGCTTCCCAGAAGAACTGAAGGGGGAGTTGAAGACACCGCCACCTCAGGGCAGCCCATACGTTATAGTGGTTCCTATACGCAAGGACGCAGAATGGTGGATTTCTGGACAAGACACCCGAACAGGCCTGATGAAGGAACACACGGATGCGACGGTCGCATACTTGAAGACGGTGAAACGGAAGCTCTATCACTCCAGCGGGTTGGATGATTGGGATTTTATTACCTACTTTGAAACATCCAAGCTGGATGATTTCAACAATCTTGTGACTGGATTGCTCAAGGTCAAGGAGAACCGTCATAATAGGCGTTTCGGTGATCCTCTCCTGTTGGGGACCATTCGACCATTGGATGAAATCCTCGATATTCTCAGTCGCTAGTCTATTCGCTCGCGCGTTCCAGAACACGGTGACCACCTGGGAACAGGTGGTCACTTCTATGCTGGTACTCACAAATCTTTACTTCTAATACTTAGTTATAGGCTCTATATGGCCCCACCCTGTCACCACCTGTTGGCTTCTCAGGGGGTGAGAGGGAGGAAATGCAGGGTTATTTTCAAGTGGTGACGGCGATGCGTCAGCTTGGCCGCTATTCTGTTGGATCGTTGCTTACAAAGACAGAGCAGACAAGAGGAATACTGAAACTATGAGGAGATTAGGAACGCAAAGACTCCGCCCAACGAGGCCGCCCGGCCGTTCCGGACCACTGGACCGGACGGCCGGGGGGGATCGGGGGCGCAGCCCCCGCTTCACTTGATCTATATGGTCAAAGTAGGACGAAACTCATTCTGTGCATTGGTGACATATCAGCTCTCAGCTTTGTCGAGGGTTTAGGTGTGCGCAACCCTAGTCTATGATAGGCATTCAGTCGGAAAGGTAGTAGAATTCTCCGGCACTCAATCTTCCCCAGGAAAACGCCAGTCTTTAGGATAAACCCAAGAGTAGAGCGTTCAACTCTCACTGCAAGGCAGGCTTACCACTATGAAGCTTAAATCTCTGCGTTACTCCCAGCATGAGGGGAGGCCAAACACCTGGAGGGTTAATGGTCTCACCTTTGACGAGATAAATTTATTAGTAGGAAAGAACGCTAGTGGAAAGACTAGAACTCTTAACGTGATCAATGGCCTAGCCGGTCTTCTATCTCAAGATAGCCCACTAAAATATATTTCGGGTGATTACGAGGTTGTTTTCGAAGATGGCCATAAATTATTGACCTATTCACTGAAATATTCAGACCAAATTGTGACAAGTGAGGAATTTGCTATTGACGGGAAAAAGTTTCTAGAACGAGGGGCCGAGGGTATAGGTAAAATTTATGCTGTAAAAGAAAATAAGTGGATTGAGTTTCAGACTCCTCCCAATCGGTTAGCTTCCGCGGCTCGAAGGGATTCAATTCAACATCCGTATTTTGAGAGTCTGTTTCAGTGGGGGAATGACTTGAGATTTTTTGCCTTTGGAACATCCATGGGGAAGGATCACTTAGCGCTGATCGTGAAGGAAGGAGCCCCAATCAGTTTCAACCCCAAGGATCCCAATCAGGTAGCAGGAGTCTATAGGAGAGGGTATACGAAACTTGGCCAGCCATTTAAACAAAACATTATTAAAGACATGGCGACCGTTGGTTACGAGATCGAGGACGTTGGGTTGGCGCCACCACTATCTATTCAGGTAGCTCCGGAAATACAAATCCAGGGGGAGATGGTGGCATTGTACGTAAAGGAGCGAACTCTCCTACCAATGATTTATCAGCACGAAATGTCCCAAGGTATGTTTAGGGTTCTGTCTATGATCATTCATCTGAATTATGCAGTTATGGATAGCCGCCCAAGTTGTATTCTCGTGGATGATATTGGGGAAGGATTGGATTTCGATAGATCCTGCCAGCTAATTAAATTGTTGATTGAAAAGGCTACCCACACTTCCGTTCAACTCATTATGGCGACAAATGACCGTTTTATAATGAATGCAGTGCCTTTAGAGTCTTGGTCGCTTCTACGTCGAGAAGGGGGGGATTGCAGAGTCTATAATTATCGAAACTCAAAGAAAATATTTGATGATTTTAAGTTCACCGGGCTGAACAATTTTGATTTTCTTGCTGTAGATTTTGTCGGTGAGGCTGGCGAGGCGAACGCAAGTGACTAAGATTGCGATATTCGTCGAAGGGCAAACCGAACAACTCTTCGCCGAACGTTTGATTGAAGAAATAGCAGGGCGGAAGAGGGTGACCATTACCAAGCGGCGTGCTGTCGGAGGCGGACAATCCGGCGCTCGTAAAATTACTACCCTTGAGACTTCAAATGGGGTGAATAATCGTTATTTCGCGGTGCTCGTGGATTGCGGTGCAGATAATCGCGTCAAATCTGACATTCGAGACAATTACGACAAACTGGTAGACGCTGGCTTCGGTTTCATAATTGGGATCCGAGATGTCTACCCGGATTTTTCACATAGCGAAATACCAAAACTTAGGAGTGGCCTCAATTATAAGCTGAAGACAGTACCGGTACAGGTCTTGTTTGTCCTGGGGATAATGGAGATCGAAGCATGGTTTATGTCTGAATACACGCATTTCGAAAGATTGAATGCCGAACTGACTATTCCTAGGATTAGAACGCAGTTTGGTTTCGATCCTAGTCACGACAATCTGGAATTGCGGGACCGACCAGCCGAGGATCTTAAGCGGATATACAGTCTAGCAAATATCTCGTATGATAAGAAAAAAGCAAACACCTCTCTTACCCTTAACACTTTGAGTTATGAGACGCTCTACCTCACCCTTCCAGCGCGGATTCCAGACCTCAAAGCTTTGATTGAGCATGTCGATCAGTTTCTCAGCGAATGAACATCGTATACATCCGGAGCATCGTTAGACGTTAAGCGTTGACGATACGTTGTAATGCAAATTGAGGCGCCAAAGGGATACGGTCCTAGTCTATATAAACAGGTACAAACCCTGATCCCGGTTTTACTCCCGGTTCCACTCCCGATTTTGCTCCCGGTTCGGAGTCCTAGTCAGTCTCAGTAGGGCGCAGTCAAAATGCCATAAGTCATTGATCTGCTTGATTGTTTGTATCTACCACTCTCTGTTGGTCTTCGTCCGTCATAGAGCGCTCGGGCAAGCTGCAAAACTGCGATGCGGCGGTTCGAACCCGCCCGGCGCCTCCAAACCCTGCGTGATTCGACTGTGCGCCTGTCGCGTGTGTCCGGTTACGAAGGCGAGCGGATAAACCCCGCCAGTAAGTTTGCTTGCCTGCTCGCCCCGAAGCCTATCGAACTGTTCGTTGCTACGGGATAGCCTCCTCCTTCTCGGCGCCATCAGCACATTGTGTCACGCCAACATGACGCGGGGAGCAGCCGGCGTTGAACCCGGTTACGTGTCCCTCGACCTGACTCCAGAAGCGACTGCTACAACAGGCTCCAGGCGCATGTTTTCATGCAATGATTCCCGAGCTCGCTCGAGCCGATGCGGTTCGTGTAGTCAGGACTCCTTCAGGCTGCAGGTAGCCTGGTCCGCAAGGATTCTCAGCTGGCTAACGGTTCGACAAAGAACCATACGGCCTCAATCGGAAAATGGTTAGAATACCTGACTTGGCTCACTACTCAGAGGTGAGAATGGTCCGCTGAGACAAATGCAGGCGTCTAGTTTGGTATAGATACATGTGTCGAGAATCTTCACTTCCTGCTCATCATCTGTGGCAGCATGCCGGGAGTTAGAAGGTGGTGACGTGTATGAGCCGAAAGGATCCGCATCACGGGATGAGTTCGGTTCAAGACATTCCGTTTGAATCGGATTGTATGGATAGCCCCTTCGGCCAGATATCCAAAATGTTTATGCCCGCTCCTTGCTAGGTGGCAGAAGCCGATCCCCTTGTCTAAGAGGATGCATGACCCCGGATCCCATTTTCTTTCGAGATCTCGCCTATGTGTTCATCGCCGCGGTCGTCGGCGGGACCTCCGCCTATCTGCTTCGTCAACCGTTGATTCTGGGGTATGTCTTCGGCGGCATTTTGATCAGCCCCTTGACGCCGGGTCCCTCCATTTCGGACGTCCATAGTTTCGAATTGTTCGCTGAAATCGGCGTGATCCTCCTAATGTTCTCCATCGGCATTGAATTTTCCTTGAACGATTTGTTGCGAGTCCGGTGGGTTGCCCTACTGGGAGGCCCGATGGGCATCGTCCTCTCCATATTGCTCGGGGTCGGTGCGGGCCATATGGTGGGGTGGACTTTCATCCAAAGCGTGGTGATCGGCGCAGTCGTGTCGGTGGCGAGCACGATGGTCCTGGCCCGCTTGCTGCTGGACAGCGGAGACCTGCGTGCCAAGCATGGCCGGGTGATGATCGGGATCACGCTGGTGGAAGACCTAGCCGTGGTGGCGCTTACCGTGCTGCTTCCGGCGCTCGGGGCTCTGGAACCTGGCCGCTTCGTCGCCATTGGAAAAGCGTTATGGCTGGCGGCCCTGATTCTGGTTCCCTTCTCGTACCTCGCTGCGAAAGCGATTCCTCCGCTGTTGACACGCATTGCGAAGACACAGAATGCCGAACTCTTTCTGCTGGTCTCGCTGTCCCTGGGCATCGGAACGGCGGCAGTGACGCAAATGGCGGGATTGTCCCTCGCCCTTGGCGCGTTCCTGGCCGGGCTGATCATTAGCGGTTCGGAATATGGGCACGAAATGCTCGCCCGGCTCCTGTCGCTACGTGATGCGTTCGTCGCCCTCTTTTTTGTGACGATCGGCATTCTGATCGATCCGCGCGTCGTCTGGGCCAATTTGCCCTTGCTGGGCGTCATGCTGGGATTGATTATGGCGGGGAAATTTATCATTTGGACGCTCGTCGTACGGTTCTTCCGCTATGCATGGGGAACGGCACTGCTGGTGGGCGTCGGTCTCACGCAAATAGGAGAATTTTCTTATGTGTTGGTGCAGGTCGCCAAAACGGCCGGCCATGTGGGCGAGGATGTGTACAATGCCATTCTCGCCGCGTCGCTTCTGAGCATTCTTCTCAACGCCCCACTCGTCCGGTATGCGCCGAGGTGGATCGCGGCATTGCATTTGCGAATGGGACGCGCTTTCGTGCCGGTCCAAGGAGGAGTCCAGGATGAGCAAGCAGGGCATGTGGTGGTCTGCGGATTCGATCGCGTGGGCAGTACGGTGGGGTTAGCCCTCGATCATTTTGAGATTCCCTACACCGTGATAGAGCGCGACCCGGATCTTGTGCGACAGTTGCGCCGTCGCGGCATTTCGTGCGTGTACGGGGATGCCTCGCAAACCGAACTGTTGAAAGCCGCCGGTGCTCAGCGCGCAGCGCTGGCGATTGTTGCCCTTCCTGTGATTCACGAGGCATCACTCACCCTGCGGCGACTCCGCGGCTTGAATGAACACATACCCGTGCTTGTCCGGGCGCATGGATTTAAGGAGGCAGAAGACCTGAAGGGCGTGGGTGCGACGGAAATCATTCTGCCGGAAGTCGAGGGAGCGCACACCTTGATCCGGCATGCATTTCAGGCCTTGAAGGTCCCGAAATCCAGCATTCTCACGTATCTGAAATCGTGCCGGGAATTCAGACCGTCTAGCGCAGGAACAGACGTGCAGAGCTAACAAGAGGCCTTTCGCAGAGCATCAGGGTAGCAAGAGAAAATTAGGATGCAGCGCAGAAATAGCTGAAGCGAACGCCGTTCCATCCCCACTGGGTTCCGCGCGATAACGTAATTCCCGATCACCAGCGCATCGACGCCACTATTGAGACACGCCGCGGGCGCCTGCTCCGGCGTGCAGGCAACAGGTTCCTGAATGTTGGAAGGCCGTGTTGAGCAGATATACAGAGAGCGGTTCAAATCGGTCGAGCAGGTTCCAGTAGCGTGGATGATCGGCTCGACGCACGGTGTGTAGTCTGGCTGATCCATCGATGCGGGTGACGGTGGGAATCCTGTCGCGTTGGTCGGCGAGAACGGAGCGCGTTCCGCACGCGCGTGGCCCGCATTCCCTGGCGATCAGAAACCATCCTGGCAGCGATCCGGCGCTGAGCGCCTCAACCGCCGGGTGGAGCAACCTGCCTTGCCGGTCATCGGTTGGCTTTTAGTCCGCTGTGCCAGGGGCCGATGCGAGGGGATCCTATCTCGGCTGGCGACCGTTAGCGGCCGAAGTGGTAGGCGATGCCGAACATAAAGAGGTTCGCGCGGTAGTCAGCGGTGACATTGCTGCGGTCGAACTTGAATTGGGCGAAGTTGTATTTGTACTCAATAAAGGGGGCAATCGACTCGGTCATGTAGTAGCGGATGCCGGCGAGGACATTGAAGCTCGGCGCGAACGAGGCCTCAGGCCTGAAAGTCCCATTGGAAATATTGCCCACATTGAGGCCGATTCCAAGACCCGCATAGGGCTCCACTTTGTACTGATACCCGGTGACCCGGACCAGTGCATTGAAGGCCAGCGAGTGCACCTGAAGATCAGCCCCCGGGATTGGCCCCGATAGCCGTGGATTGCTGGAGGTTGGCAGGGACTGTTGTTTGATGCCGGGCGTGGATCGATACATGTCCACCTCCAGGCCGAACCAATTGTACCCACGGTCATTGAAGTAGTGGCCGATCTTGCCTCCATAGAACAGATCTTTCTGGAGCGAGACCTTTCCGGCATCCGTGGTATCAAAACTAGGAGCGTTCATGCCGATCCCCGCGGCCACATAATTTTCGGCTTGGATAACAGTGGGAATGCACGGCAGGACTAGAAACAGAAGACCGATCGACCAACGGCGCATGCGCCCTCCTCATACAGACAACAGACGGCCTTTAGAGCACTTACGGTGCTACTCTAACGGGCTTGGCGCGGGGTGGCAAGCGAGAAGTGTATCTCAGAATTGACCGCATGAAGACTCGCTCCGGTGCAATAGCGTGGGGCGCTGACAGAATCCGCGCCAAGGCGACTGATCCCAGGACCAGTTCAGCAGCGCGTATTCGGTATGGGTGAGATGCCGTTCGATTGTGCGCCCGAATCCGCCGAGTCGTAAGGAAAAACCGGCGGGCAGGATGAAATCTTTGAATAGGCCGAATTCGGTGAAGTCGCCCGCGTAGTAGGCCGGGTCGCCTCGCTCCGTGACAAAATGTTCCCCCCGCCAAATGGTGACATAGGGGCGCCAACCATCGAGATTCACCCCGGCGGTGAGTTGATAGCCACGGCCCCGCACGATTGGTGAACCGCTTTGCGTGGGTTCGTTCTGGCTGGTCAGATAGAGCGCCAGCACATCGATTTCTCGCAGCCAGGACAATTGCGGCCAGTATTGCCTGGGCTGAACGGTGAATTGAGGGCCGAATGCCGTGAGAAAATTGTTGCCGGCCGGGCGATCGCGGGGTAGTCCAGATCCGAAGAATGTGCGCGCCTCGGAATATTGTGCGCCACCGGAATGGGTCCAATACACCTGGCCGTTCAAGGCGAAGGGGCCCGCCGCCACTCGGCCGGCATAACCCACATCAAACCGTTCTGCCTTCTGAAACGTTTCGATCTGGTTCCAGTTGATAAAGAGATCCTGTTGGTACTGTTCTCGATCGACCAGTAGTTGGAAGCCCTGCTCGATCGGGCGGGTCAAGAGCATCGCGTCATTGAAGAGCGCATCCACGAACGGGTGGTTGCGGTGCAGCGTGCCGGCCACCAAGCGGACAGCCGGAACCATTTCGTATTGCGCGGAGAGAATCGGTTGCACCGTGTGAAACCGTTGGGTCTCGCCCACCGGCAGACCGGCAAACAGGCCGGCATCGAGTGTCAGCTGAGGGCTTGCCCGGTATTGAAGCACCGGCGAGAGATATTGCCCGGCAAACGTCTGGGTTGAAACCGGGACCCCGTTGATCTGGCGAATGCCGGAATAAGCAATACTGTAAACATAGGTCAACGTGTCCAGCTTGGCAGTGAATTGGCGTCCCGCCGGCGCGTCCTGCCGATCCCCGAACGGCCGGGACAGCGAGGCCCACACATCACCGATCAGGTCTGCGTGGTTCGTATCCCAATTCCAGTTGAAGACCAGATATTCCTGGTTCACCCATTTAAAGGTGTCTCGATTCTGGTAATTCACGCCGTCTTCCGTGAAGAAGGCTCTGATACGCCGTGCCTGCGCCCCGAATTCGATGGACGCGCGATCCCCCAGCCTGATCGTTTTTGCGAGGCCAATTTCCGGAAAGCTGCTCGTCCTGTATTCCGGATCTCCCTGTTGACTGAGGAAA